>JAVBUB010000233.1:0-18830 GCA_031555675.1 Paludibacteraceae bacterium
ATAGAAGCTATTCTTCGCAGAATAAAAGGAGATAAAGGAAAGAAATCGGTACTTTACAAAATTGGGAAATATAGTTTTGATTCTCAAAAACAACAATTGTCTTTAAAGGATGAAATAATAAAACTTACGACTAAAGAATCAGAACTGTTGGCTTTGCTTGCTACGCACTCAAACGATATTCTTGATCGTAACTATGCCTTAAAAACAATTTGGATTGACGATAACTATTTTAATGCCCGTAGTATGGATGTGTATATTACGAAATTACGTAAGCACTTAAAGGACGATCCGGAAGTAGAAATTATCAATATTCATGGAAAAGGATACAAATTAATCCTGCCTTCAGAAAAATAATTTTGTAAAACAAGCATAAAATGAAACGGGCTGACATTTTTTGTCAGCCCGTTTTTCATTCTTTTGCCAGTTTTAGAATATCCTTATTTTTTGAAATAAATTCAATAGTTGCTTCATAGCCTATCTTATAAATTTCTATATAATTTTCAAAACTAAACTCATGATATTGGGGAATAAGCCTTGGTTCAATCAAATAACGGCAAATATCCCGTCCTTCTGCCGAATTCTGATGCTGCATGGCACGCACCGCTGTAAAAACTACATCTGTTATGCCATTAAAAGTAAGTTCCTTTAAATACATATATGTAACGACATCTACACCGATTGTTTTTCTGAAATTAGATTCGAAAGGCTGTGCCGGCATATTATTCAATACACTGCCGTCGGTATAAACCATGTTGCCATGTTTAATGGTTTCGAATACACCAGGAATACTTGCAGATGTCGCTACCCATTTGTCCAGTTTATTTCCCGAATCAATTAATTTCCATGTCCCATTACTTAAATTGGCTACACATACAATTAGTTTTTTGTTTAAGCCTTCAAAACTGTTATGGGGAATTTTCTCCCGCATTACCTTTCTCAATGTTGTATGGTCTGAAAAGCCCTTTCGCCCGCGCCAAGCAGAAAAGGTAAGTAACTTACTTACTTTATAAAGTTTATGTTCTTTAATCAATTCCAAAAGCTCTATGGGGCTATAACCGGCAGCATAAAAGGCTGCCACAATGGCTCCCATGCTAGTTCCGGCAATGCGGTCGGGAAAAATTCCATTTTCTTCCAAAGCCTGTATTACTCCTATATGTGCAAAGCCTAAAGCTCCACCACCACTTAAGCATAAGTCAATATTTTTACTGCAAGAAAGAAAAGATTGTTTCATATGGCGAGATAATTAGGTCGAAAAATAATTAAAATATAAAACCGCACAAGTATAAAATTATATTTCGAATTTTGATGATAATTTACTGTTTGTAGTTGATTCTTTGAAGCAAAAATGCAGATTTTTCGAAAAAAAACAATATTTTATATCAAATCTTAATTATAAATTCATTTTTCACTCATGAAAATAGAGATGTTATAAAAATAAAATTTTGAAAAATGATTATAGCAGGGAATTTTCTGTTTTTCGTATTTGTCTAATTATTAGCGAATTATGTTTTTTGAGAATGATTGCTTACTCTGGAATATGCTATAAAACAATGTTCTTTAGTGATGTTATAGAACACCGACAGAAAATTTGCTTTTCTCATGCTTTTCGTTATATTTGTATAGAGCTCAAAACAAGAGCTTTATTGTTAAACTTAAAACCTTACAACTATGAAAACAAATGTACAAAAAAGCTTGGGGAGGCTGGTGTTTGTTTTTGCAATATTGGGTTGTAGTATCGGTACTGCATATTCTCAAACTAATACACCAACAAGCAAAACTTCTATTCCGGATACAATTTTAAAGGATATGCCTCCGATGTATCCTGGTGGTTATGAAGCCTTATGGAATTATTTTCAGGAAGAATTTTATTCCGGAAATGTTTTTCAGAAATATTTACTTGATGATCAGATAGTAATTACTTTTGAAATTGCTACCGATGGGAGTATTGATAATGTAAATGTATTGAAAGGAACTAACTCAGAATTAGACTTAGAAGTTTTGAGAATTGCAAAATCAATGACTCATTGGCAGCCAGCGGTACAGAATGGAACTTTAGTGAAGGCTAATTATTTCTTACCATTAACATTCAATTGGGAACAAATTGCAGAATATGATGATTATGGTTATTGAGTACTTCGGCTTTAAATTAGTTTAACGGGCAGGATATAATTTTATTCTGCTCGTTTTAATTTATGTGTAACTGTTTATTATCTTTTTAAAACATAATAGCTTATTTTTTGTTATAAGTAAAAGAAAAAATAAACTAAAAATAATGACGCTATGAATACGAATAAAAAGGCTGCTGATTCCAAAAAATTAGTTAAACCGATAAAGGAAGAGGTAAATACTTGTGCTGTAAAGGCTTCAAAATCTAAACCTGTAAGTGAAAAAGAAATAGAGTCGGAAATAGACAGAATTAATCCTGACGAAAATAGCATGGAGAGTCGAGGGTAGCAATTCCGGTATTTGATTAAATTTAATGAAAACAGATTAAAGACATAAGCCTTTAATCTGTTTTGTTTTTTTATTTTATAAACTTAATGCTTTTGATTCTTCCATCTTGATATAAACTGCTTTTTATATACATTTTCCCTTTTACCAAATGTTCCTGTGTTAATTCCAAACCGTCAAGCGAATAATATCTTTCGTGGGTGATTTGTATTTCATTAGAAATAGTGTTGCGACTTTCTGTAGTAATGGTCGCATATACTTTTATATCGCTGATATAAATTGTTCCGGTTGCATGCCCAATACTGATAATGATTGGTGTTATACTGTTAACCGGAATCTCAATTTTTTCTCCGGTTTCTCCATCAGAAGCAGAGCCTTTTATCGTGCAAGTTTGCAAAGCAGATTCGTTGGCCAATATTTGGAAAGTTCTGTTGTCTTTTGTTCCCGAATAGGCATGAATCTCAATTTTTGATATATTTTCCGAAAACTGCGGTAAAGTAATTAAGCTTCCTTCTTTAATTTGTATATAGCCGGGAGAGCATGTGGCATTGACTGTTCGGCTCGATATGGAAGGATAATCATTTTTAATGATCAGATTTTCATAATAGACAGTGCCGGAAGTGATTTCTTGGGAACCGGAAGAATAAGATGCTATTGATGTCCAGTTTTGAAAGTCTTCTTCCATTAATAATTGTTGAGCAATAACAGATGAACTGAAAAATACTGATGCCAGTACAATTGACATCATTCGTTTTGTAATAATAGTTTTCATATTTTGTTTAATAGATTAATAAAAACAAATGTTTGTTATTTGTTTTTTGAGATGTTTATTTGGAATTCCGGCACAAAAGTAATCAATTTAATTTAAAAACAAATACTTGTTCTATAAATAATATATTTAATGAAGAATTTAAAGGATTAATGAGAGCCTTAAATTAAGCATCTGATTATTTGGTATATAATAATTTATATAAGAGAAGCCAGAATATTAATCCTGAATTATTAACTTTACAAATCGATTAAAATTTTCGTGAAATGAAAGATATACATTGGGGAATTATTGGATGTGGTAATGTTTGCGAAAAGAAAAGCGGCCCTGCTTTTTATAAAATAAAACATTCATCACTTGAGGCTGTTATGCGTAGGGATGAAGAAAAGGTTAAAGATTATGCTCAAAGACATTCTGTTTCACATTATTATACATCTGTGCAACAATTGATAAATGATCCGGAGGTTAATGCTATATATGTGGCTACTCCTCCCGATACCCATAAAGAATATGCCATTGCGGCTATGCGGGCGGGTAAGCCGGTATATGTGGAAAAACCCATGGCATTGAATTATGATGAATGTTTGCAAATGATAAAAGTGTCGCAAGAAACGGGGCAAAAATTATTTGTGGCTTTTTACAGGCGTGCTTTACCTTATTTTTTGAAAGTAAAGGAATTATTGAATAATGAAGCCATAGGTAAGGTATTGACGGTAACAATTCAGTTTTACAAGGCTCCAACCGAAGCCGATAAAGTTCCGGAAAAGCAAGCGTGGCGCTTGAAAAAAGAAATAGCCGGTGGTGGTTATTTTTACGATTTGGCACCGCATACATTGGATATTCTTGATTTTTTACTGGGCGAAATAGATGATGCCCGTGGTTTTGTGGCGAACTTAGGACATTTATACGAAGTGGAAGATACTGTTTCTACTGTTTTTCGTTTTAAATCAGGCGTTCAGGGGATGGGACACTGGTGCTTTGTGGCTTCTCCCAATGAGGAATGCGATTTGATTGAGATTATGGGAACAAAGGGGAAAATGACTTTTAATACATTTGCCTTTGAGCCTATTGTACTTAAAATAGATGAAGGAACCAAATGGTATGAGACGGAACATCCGGAGCATATTCAGCAGCCACTTATACAAACTATTGTAGACGAATTGAGAGGATATGGAGAATGTCCGTCCACCGGAGTTAGTGGAGCTAGAACGGCTTGGGTTATGGACAAGATATTCGGGGAAGATGGAATAAGGAAATGGACAGAGTAGACATTGATATATTCAGAGAATTACTGACAAAAATAAAATCCCCTCAAATAAAGCATTTGAGGGGATTTTTATATTAGTAGTTTTGTTTTATCGTTGTATGATCAATCTAACCGCCGTTTGTACTTTGTTTTGACTGATAAATTTACAGAAATAATATCCTTTTTTCCATTCGCTACAGTCCACATAAACGTTATCAGTTCCTTGTGTAAAGTCTAATCTGGTAACCATAGTTCCTAATACATCATAAATTTCTACATATGTATTGGGTGTATAATTATAGGTAATGGTAAAATTAGAATTAGCGGGATTGGGATAAATAGAATATTCAATTGTGGCATTATCATTTTTCTCATTAACATTCCATGCCTGTTCAGCAGAACAAACGAACTGCAACCCGACAATAAAAAGTAATAGAGTAATTATTTTTTTCATATGAGAAAATTTACATCAATGCTACCTACAAATATAATACTTTTTTGTAAAAATCGCAATTGTTTTTGTTTTTTGTGAGTTAATTATTTTCGGAGTTATTCCGAAAAGAAAACAAAGAAGAAAATTTACATGAGTTTAATATAAAATTGTTAATAACCAAGGTATTATAATTCAATTACTCAACTTGTCCAATAGAAAAATCTCACAAAGGATACACCTTATATTACTACGAGTAATTATACGAATTCGGATTAAAACCTGATTTGTACCTGATTTTTTCACTAAATAACCTAAGTAACCAGCTTCAATAAGGATAAATCAGCTAATCAGGTTTTTCTATGCGATACTTCTTTATTGAACAGATTGTTTAGTGAAAAAATCAGGTAAAAATTAGGTTATTTGGTTACTGATTTTTACAAAATATGTTTCTCAGCCCTTTATTCGTATTAATTAATGCTGACAAATAGGACAGAAGTAAATACTTCCACCTAGATATGGTTCTTTTACAATGCTGTTTCCGCAATTAGGACAAGGATTTTTGTAAGTATTTTTAGAAAGAATGGTTTTATATTTTCCCAAATGGCCATAAAGATCTTTTTCGGTATCTCTTCCGCCTTTATTGACCATATTTTGTAGTGTTATTTTCAGGCTGTGGAATAGCTCTCCTTTCTCGAAGTCAGATAAGGTTGACTGCTTTCGTTTGGGATGAATGCCTGCGTTAAAAAGAATATCTTGTAAAACGCCGTTGCCAAGTCCGGGAATACGTTGTTCGGTAGCTAATAATGCTTTTACAGAAAGATCCTTTTTGGTTTGTGAAAAAATATTGTCGAAAAATGATTCATTAAAATCATCTTCCAATGGAGAAAGGCTGTTGAGGCTTCCTTTGTGATAAGAATTGTCCAGACTTCCTTTGTAAGCGTAAATAGCCCCATACATGGCAACGGTAAAAACAAGAAAACTTCCGTCGTCAAAAGAAATTAACAACTGGTATTTGTCCGGATGCTTTTCCAGGGGAGAATTATATCGTATGATAGTTCCGTCTCCAATACTTAATGTAATGTAGTCTTCAAGTAGCAAATCCACAAACATGCCATGTCCTCTGGCAGATATAATTTCTTTTCCGGTAAGCAACGAAGGATATAGTGCGGGATCTCCATTGTACCAAGTGAATTTATGTATACTGGTTGCATTTTTTACAGATGCAATGCGTTTTCCTGTCAAGGTTTCTACAGCTTGTGAAGCCAGTACTTTGGATTCGGGAATTTCTATCATTTGATTTATTGGTTATCCTTGAATTCGATCAGTTTCTGATAAATTTCTTTGGCTGCCAGATCTGATGCTCCAACGCCACCCAATTTATTCCTTACTTCGGCATAAGAACGGAGCATATTAGTCCGGTACGTTTCATCATATAATAATAAATTCAGTTCTTTTTTCATATTATCTACTGTTAGCCTATCGGCCAATAGTTCTTTTACGACAACTTTTCCGGCAATCAGGTTGACCAACGAAGCCCATTCTACCTTGATAATTTTTTGAAAAATCAACCGGGCCAATGTTCCTCCGAAAACATAATAACCTACTACTTGGGGTGTATTAAGTAGACAGGCTTCCAACGAAGCAGTTCCGGAGTTGATAAGTGCTGCCTGCGCATGTTGAAGCACCTGATAAGTTTTACCGAAAACGATATTAAAGTTATTATTCCCATTGAGAATTTCTTTGTAAAATTCGGGTGTAATTCCGGGTGCGCCTGCTATTACAAATTGATAATCCGGAAAATCTTCGGCAGTTTTAAGCATCACCGGAAGACAATGTTTTATTTCTTGTTTGCGGCTTCCGGCCAACACTGCCACAATGGGTTTATCGGGTAAGTTATTTTTGGCAATGAATTCCTGAAAAGTTTCGTTTTTGCATGGCCTGCTTTCGATAGCATCTACCGAAGGGTTGCCTACGTAAGTTACCTGATGGTTGTGTTTCTTAAAGTAATCGACTTCAAAAGGAAGAATGGAGAAAATATGATCTACATATTTCTTAATATCTTTAATCCGGTATTCTTTCCATGCCCATATTTTAGGGGAAATATAATAATAAACCGGAACGCCGGGTAGTGTTTCTTTTACAAACTTGGCTACTTTAAGGTTAAAGCTTGGGTAGTCGATGAGGATTACCACATCAGGGCAATATTCAGTAATATCTTTTTTACATAGGGAAAGATTATTCAATATGCTTTTAAGATTGGCTATAACGGCAATAAATCCCATAAAAGCCATGTCTTTGTAATGCTTTACAAGCGTTCCACCTTCTGCTTGCATCAAATCGCCGCCAAAAAAGCGGAATTCGGCTTGCGGATCATTTTTCTCAAGTCCTTTCATTAAATTTGAACCATGCAAATCTCCTGAGGCTTCTCCGGCTATGAGGTAGTATTTCATTGTATAAATTGAGGTTATTCTATTCATGAGGTGACTCTAAGTCATCCCGTGAATATTTTTCGTGAGTGAAGTTATCTCTATTCGTTGGACGACTCTGAGCCTACTACACAAATAAGACGAATAATTTGTTTAAAAAAGAAAATAAACAATAGGAACCAGCGAAAATAAGATAATGGCCATCACTCCTTTGTAGGTATCCCAAAGTTCTAACCTGTAGCTTAAAAATACCAATAGTAAGTTGGGCATAACACAAAGTACGGCATATTTGGCCATAGCCATGGAGTCTTTACCCAGGTATTTCATCACTTTGCCAAACTCATTAAGTTCCCAACCGTTCGAATGAAAAAATAAAACGGTCATCAATACGATAGTCAGTAAGCCGACGATCAATCCGATCCAGAGCCTGTCTGCTTTTTTCCTATTCTTTTTCATAATTCCAGTTTTTTAAGGTATCCATAAAACTATAAGCTGTTAAATCCACTACACAGGGAACAATAGAAACATAACCATTGTTCAGTGAACATTCATCTGTGTTTTCATCTTCTTTGTCCGGGCAAACAAAATTACCGGTAAGCCAGTAATAATCCCGTCCCATAGGATCTTCCCTTTTTACAAACTCTTCTGTCCAGGCCCCTTTGGCTTGTTTGCTTATTTTTACCCCTTTTATTTCTTTGCTGTTGGGTACATTTACATTCAGGCAGATACCTTCCGGCAATCCGTTTTTTAATACCTGGCGGGATATAATGGTAGCATAGTTCATGGCTTCGGTCATATCGGCACGTGGATCTAAACTCGCATGCGAAAAACCGATGGAAGGAATCCCGTTGATACATCCTTCGAAAGCTGCTCCCATTGTGCCGGAATATAACACGCTGATAGATGAGTTAGGTCCATGATTGATACCCGAAGCCACCAAATCCGGTCTGCGGGGCAGCAGTTTATCAAGTGCCAGTTTAACACAGTCGGCCGGAGTGCCGCTACATTTGAAAACGGTTAATCCCTCCTCTTCCAATATTTTTCGTGCCCTGATAGGATTGTTTACGGTTAGTGCGCTTGATTGCGCTGAGCGAGGTCCGTCGGGAGCCACTACATAAATATGTCCTTCACCCTGTAAACTGGTCATAAGGGCTTGAATACCACGTGAGCTAACACCGTCGTCGTTTGTAATTAATATTAATGGTTTGTCGGTCATCAGAATTAATTTTTAAATAAAAACAATTATCGCTTGATAGCCAATTTGGTGGCATAAATAAATCCTGTAATAACCGTCAGAAAGTAAGCAACATCGCGCATATCAATGACGCCACGGCTCATAGATTCGTAATGTGTATTGATTCCGAATGAGGTCAGGAATATTTCATTTTTGCCCGATATGGCCAGCGAAGCCAGTAAGTCGAATCCGTAATAAAAGAAAAAGCATAGAAATACGGACAAGATAAAAGCTACAATCTGGTTATCGGTAATAGCCGAAGAAAATATACCGATAGCCACATAAATAGCAGCCAGAAAAAACAATCCGATATAAGAACCGAGAATTCCTCCCGTATCAATATTCCCGGTAGGTTGTGCCAGGAAGTAGATACTGATGAAATAAATAAATGTGGGCAGCAACGAAAATAAAACCAATAACAAACTGGCCGAGTATTTGGCCAATATAATTTTAATGCCCGAAATGGGGCGTGTGTAAATAAGTTCGATGGTTCCCGTTTTCTTTTCTTCCGAAAAACTCCTCATGGTAATAGCCGGAACAAGAAACAAGTATAACCACGGAGCCAACACAAAAAGTCCGTCCATCTGGGCATATCCCGATTCTATAATATTAAACTGCCCCGGAAATACCCAAAGAAATAATCCGGTGGCCAATAAAAAGATGCCAATAACAATATAACCGGTGGCGGAACTAAAGAAATAGAGAAATTCTTTTTTAAGTAGTACAAGCATATTATTGAGAAATGTTTTCTTATTTTTGTATGATAATTTATATTGTAGCAAAGATAGTTTTTTTCTGTAAACATAGAGATACACATAAAAAGAAAATGATTATCTGTCAGCTTTCGGAAAGGTCTAAAGGTTAAGTTTTAAGTAGTACGTTTTACGTTATACGTTTTTGATATAATCGGCTACGTAAAACTTAGAACGTAAAACGTATAACTTAATAAAGGTCTTAAAAATAATTTTTCTCATACGCTCTTGTGGAAACACAACAAAATATCATGAAAAAAATCTTCTTATTTCTATTCTTATTTATCGTAAGTATTACATTACAGGGGCAAAGGAGTAATGATCCTCCTTGCGGCTTTGGAAGTAAAAGTTGTAATTCATCTTCGTGGAGCGATTGGTTTTTGTTCAATAAGCGCGGTAATGACGTAATTAAATATAAATTGGAATATATTCATGGCTGGCTCATAGACCACGACGAAAAAGTAAGTCCGTTGATCGAAAATCCAACCAATGGCGTTGAGTTTGCCGTAGAATTTCCTAAATACGGAGGTAAACCCTGGCATTTCTATTATTCTTTTCCTACCGTGGGATTGGGACTTATGTATCTGGATCTAGGTAATCCGGATTATCTTGGAAGCGCTATAACATTTTATCCTTATATCAATCTTCCGATTTTCCAGACACAAATGTTTTTTTTCAATGTGAAATTTGGTGCCGGAATTTCTTATGTTACCCAAAAATATGATCCGGACAAACCCCAGAACTATGATGAAAACAATTTTGCCATTAGCACAAACCTGAATGGTTTTTTATGTGCAGGAGTAAATACGGAAATATTATTGTCGAAATCGCAGAGAAGTTTCATTTCGAGGTTTAGCCTGACTGCAGACGCTGCCTTGCATCATCTTTCTAACGGAAGTATACAAAAACCGAATGCCGGACTTAATATGTTTAATGTAGGAGTAGGTGTTAAATATACTCCTTATCTTACCCTTGTACCGATGAAATCCGGACTTTCGAGGCTAGAACGGAAATGGTCTTTGGAACCTGTAATCGGGATAGGAGTGAACGAACAAAATGTAACCGATCCGCATAAATACTTAAACGCGTCGCTCAGCGTGGGCGGTTACCGTCCGTTGACCAATGTGTACCGCATAGGACTTAATATTGACGCGTTTTACAACAGTGCTTTTTATGCCGGAAGGACATTGCCCGAGTATTATGCCGGAGAAAGCAGTAAGTTCAGGGGGGGAATTTCGCTGGCCAATGAGCTTATGTTTGGTGATTTTGCAGCCGGAGTTCATGTAGGCGCTTATGTGATTAACAAAATAGAACACGATAAAGTATATCTTAAACTTGTAGGAAAATACAGGGTTTACGACCATTTCTTCATTAACCTTTCATTGAAAACAAACATGGAAGTAGCCGAATGTATGGAAATAGGAGTAGGTTATTCGTTATCGAAGAAAGAGAAAGCACCTTATTCGTGGATGCCCGAAAAGAAGAAACCGGTCAAAAAAGAGAAAGCACCTAAAGTTAAAACACCAAAACCGGGAAGATTTTAGAAGCTCAAAACAAATAATAAACTTATTGATATAACGTTTGTTAATATACGGGGTATAATACTTTGATTATGTGGAAAAAAATAATATTTATCAGCCTTGCCATTATATTATTAGTTGCGGCATTCTGGGGCTATAAATTAATAAAAGAAAGAAGTTTGTCGGAAGCTACGGATTTGTATGCTGCCGTTGCTTCTGATGCTGTTTTGGTAATAGAAACCAAAAACCTGATGAATTTTTCGAAAACAGTACTGTATGAAAATGATTTCTGCAAGCAAGCCAAAGAAGCTGATCTCTTATCCGGATTTAATTCTTTTGTTGAAAAAATAGACCGGCTTTTTACCAAAGAACCGGATTTGCAGGCGATAACTAACCGCCAGTCCCTGTTGATTTATACCCTTTCGGAAAACAAGGAGTGGAGCGAATTAATCATGATCCGTTCTACCCAGAAAGAAGCTGAAAGAAATATAGAGATAATTGCGGAAAATATTTATCCCGGTAAAAAAACGGAAAAGATCAAATATAATGGCACTCGGATTTATGTATTTCCGGGCGAAGTTTCGCAACAATATAAATTTGCATGTGCTTATGTAGACGGCATATTTTTAGGTAGTACACATTTGGCGGAAGTTCAAAAAGCATTGGATGTATTGAAAGGAGAAAAACCCGGCATCAAAAAAGATTCTTCATTTGTTGCAGTAAAAGCAACTGCCGGAAAAAATGTATTGGCTAATGTTTTTATAAATACTCAGGTTTTATTACCCCTTATTTCCGAAAACATCAATGATGACTTTTCATTATTAAAAGAAAAGTTCAATACATTTTCGGATTGGGTGGGGTTGGATTTGAGTTTGTCCGACGAATTGATTTTGGTGAATGGCTATTCTTCAAAAAATACTGCATTTTTTACTGATATTTTTGACGGACAGGAAATTTCCTCCTCCTCTTTTTATGACGATTTGCCTTTGAATACATGTTTCTTTACTTATTACGGCATTAGTAATTATGATTTATTCAGGCAAAAGATAAAAGCCTCACAGAAAAAAGAAGTGCCCTTAAAGAGCGAAGATTTCGTAAAAGAACATTTTGCAGGTGAAGTAGTAACCGGTTATGTTGATTTATATGCCACTTTAAAACAAGGAAATTATGTGATGTTGTCTATTAAAGATTCTACTTTAATATCAGAACAACTTGATGTGATTGCTGCCAAAATCATAAAATATTCGCCCTATTCATACCGGGGCATTCATATTTATGAGCTGCCTGCTCCCTATAAGCTGACGGCTTCTTTTGGCGATTTTGTAGAATTAAAAGGACAAAAGGAATATGCTTATGTTGTAGGAAAGCACCTGCTGATAGCTTCTTCCCCTGAATTTCTGACGGAATTGTCCGGATTGGTTACTTCGGGTTATACGATTACCAAAGACAATGTTTTTCGTGCTGCCAAAGATAGCTATGATGATAACTCAACCGTTTTGTCTTATGTGCATTTTCCGTCACTGTTTAAATATGCCAACGAAATATTTACAGCCTCTTTTGCAAAGAAAATGTTGACTTATCAAGATCAGTTTTCCCGCATTCAGACCTTGGGTTGGCAAATGGAAAACGAGCGGGGGCGAATTTACCACAATGCTTTTATTAAATGTGGCAGCACTACCGGAACGGATTCTGTTTTTGTGCCGAAAAAGAAAACAAGCCGTTTGATATGGTCTGTTCCGTTTGATTCGAAGCCAGTATTCGGACCCGTTATTGTGCGAAATAAAGCCACAGGCGCCGATGAAATTTTAGTGCAGGACAAGGATCATAAGCTTTATTTTTATACCCATGAAGGAAAATTAGTATGGTCTGTACAACTTGATGCTCCTGTTATGGGTAATAAAATATGCCAGGTAGATTATTATAAAAACAGGAAATACCAGTTTATTTTCAATACGGCTAAAAAAATATATTTGATCGACAGAAAAGGACGGCCCGTAGAACAATATCCTGTTAAACTTTCTTTTGAGGCAAGTGCTCCTTTATCTGTTTTCGATTATGAAAATAATTTGGACTATCGTATTTTCATTCCGGGTGCCGATAAAAAAATATATTTGTACAAAAAAGATGGTACCATGCCTTCTGATTGGGCTTTTGGAAAAACAAAGGACATAGTTTCCTTACCTGTTCAGCATATGAAAGTAGGTAATGATGATTACTTGTTTGTAAACGATGGCAGTAAGGCTTATATCCTGAACCGGAAAGGCAAGGAAAGAATTGATTTAAAATCTGATTTTGATATTTCGAAGAATGAATTTTATTATTCGCCGAAGATAAAAGACGAGAAGCAGGCTTTTATTGCTACCGACAAGCAGGGTTATATTAAAAGAATAGGCATTGACGGCTCTGTAAAATCACTTAAAGTTTCTGATAATCTCTCCGCAAATCACTATTTCATGTTGAGTCAGGTGGCTAAGTCTCCTGTGTATATTTTTACGGATAATAATACAATTTCTGTTTATAATCAGGATTTGAAATGTGTTTTTGTTAAACATCCGGATGAAAATGATTTAATTCCCTGTTTATATAATGACTACCTGGCGATATATTCCGCTGAATCAGAAAATGTGCGTGTTTTCGATATAAAACAACTCGATGAGGAAGAACAGAATTTTCCAGCCGAATCGGAGCCATGTGTAGGACAATTAAAACCAATGCCAAATAATTATATCCTTATAGCGGATGATGGGAAATTAATTTGCTATGAGTTGAATTAAAATTTATCTCGCAAAGACAATATTTTGTCCACAGATTACATGAACTATCACAGATTTTTCTTTATCATCCGTGATAATTCATGTAATCTGTGGCCTTTTTTCTTCTATTTAAATTCTGAGACATAAGATTGTATATTATTATGCAGTAAAAATGAATATTTTTTGCAAAAATCAGGTGTTATATTCAAAAAATATGTATTTTTGCAGTCTGTTTTGAATATTTATTCATAAATCTTCATGAAAAATAAATTAAAAAGATTACAGGAGATCAAAGAAATTATATCCACATCTTCTATTGGAAGTCAGGAGGATTTGCTGAATATTCTTTCTTCGCGGGGCTATGAGTTGACTCAGGCAACGCTTTCCCGTGATTTGAAACAATTGAAAGTAGTAAAATCGCCAACAGCCGGAGGAGCTTATAAGTATATTCTTCCCGAAAGAGGTTCTACCCAAAAAACAACTACCGGAGATGGCTATAGTTATGCCGGAAATGCTTTTATCAGCATCGCCTTTTCGGGATTCATGGCTGTGATTAAAACCAGGCCCGGTTATGCCAGCAGTATTGCTTATGAGATAGATGAAAAAGCGCAAAATGAAGTGTTGGGTACTGTGGCCGGTGAAGATACCATTTTGCTGGTGCTCGACGAAAAAGTAAGTCGTGAAGCTGTTATTAAAGCCCTATCTTCTTTTATTCCCAACATATTATAATAAACTAAATCTTTAATTGTTAATTATTAATTGAGATGCCGGAATCAGACCAAATAAAAATATATATTGCCAATAAAAATCACCTCAAATATGTGGATACTATCCTCGAAACGATAGAAGCAGCAGCCAAAGTAAGAGGAACAGGTATTGCCAAACGCTCTCCCGAATACATTCAGAAAAAAATGCTGGAAGGGAAAGCAATTATTGCCCTTGCCGGGGATGAATTTGCCGGTTTTTGCTATATCGAAACATGGGGAGATAAGAAATTTGTAGCCAATTCGGGACTTATAGTGTCCGAAAAATTCAGAGGGCATGGTCTGGCCAAAAGGATTAAACGCAAAGCATTTAACCTGTCTCGCAAAAGATATCCCGATGCCAAATTATTTGGGCTCACTTCGGGCGCGGCCGTAATGAAAATCAATACGGAATTGGGTTATGTTCCCGTTCCCTTTTCCGAACTCACCGACGATGAGGCTTTCTGGAAAGGCTGTCAGGGATGCATTAATTCTGATGTACTGGAACGTACCGGAAGAAGATATTGTATCTGTACCGGTATGCTTTATGATCCGGCCAAGGAAAAGAAAAAGAAGAAGAAACAAGATAAAAATAGATAAACGTTGATAAAATAGATAAAAATTGCATTGTCAATATTTATCGGCGAAGCCATTTATCTATGTTTATCGCGAAGCATTAATCTTGACAATTTAAGCAAATCAATAAATAATTAAATCAACATAAGTATATGAAAGAAAAAGTATTATTAGCATTCAGCGGAGGATTGGATACCTCTTTTTGTGCCATGTATCTGGCCAAGGAAAAAGGATATGAAGTGCATACGGCTATTGCTAATACCGGCGGATTTACTCCCGAAGAATTGAAAATAATAGAAGAACGGGCCTATAAGTTGGGTGCTAAATCCCATGCTACCCTTGACGTAACCGAAAACTATTACGAAAGAAGCATTAAATACATGGTTTATGGTAATGTGCTACGCAATGGAACTTATCCTATTTCGGTAAGCTCCGAGCGTGTTTTTCAGGCTATTGCCATTATCGAATATGCTAAAAAAATAAAAGCCGATTATGTGGCGCATGGTTCTACCGGGGCCGGGAACGACCAGGTGCGTTTTGACCTGACTTTTGATGTGTTGGCGCCCGAAATTAAAATTCTGACTCCTACCCGCGACATGGTGTTGACCCGCGAATATGAAATCAATTACCTGAAAGAGCATGGCTATGAAGCCGATTTTACCAAGATGGAATATTCTATTAATGCCGGACTTTGGGGAACTTCCATAGGTGGTAAGGAAACATTGAAATCTGACCAGACTTTGCCGGAATCTGCTTATCCGAAACAAGTTACCAAAACAAAAGAAGAAACCATTACCATCGATTTTGAAAAAGGAGAAATTACAGGTGTAAATGGTGTAGCGTATAAAGATAAAATTGCGGCGATCAACAAAATGGAAGAACTTGGTTCTGCTTTTGGTATCGGACGTGATATGCATATTGGCGATACCATCATTGGTATTAAAGGGCGCGTAGGTTTTGAAGCAGCCGGGGCGTTATTGATTATTAATGCGCACAAAATGCTTGAGAAACACACGTTGACCAAATGGCAACAATACTGGAAAGAACAATTGGCCAACTGGTACGGTATGTTCCTTCATGAAGCTCAATACTTGGAACCGGTGATGCGTGATATCGAAAAATTTCTCGAAAGCTCACAACAGAATGTAACCGGACGTGTTATTATCAATCTACGTCCTTATTCTTATACATTGGTTGGTGTGGAAAGCCCATTCGATTTAATGAAAACAGATTTCGGAGAATATGGCGAAATAAACCGCGCCTGGTCTGCAGATGATGTAAAAGGATTTACCAAGATACTGGGTAATCAGATTAAGATTTATTATAACGTGCAAAAACGGAATAAAAAGTAAATTTGTGATGAGCGAAATAAATTAAATTTATGGAAAAAACTCGCATATTACTGCTCAAATCAAGTTTTGACGAAATATCACATTACATAAATAATGAAGATAACAGCGAGCAAGTCGAAGTCTGGTTTGCACGGGAATTACAAGCCTTACTGGGATATGCCCGTTGGGAGAATTTTATTGTAGCTATTCATAGAGCTGTAGATTCTTGTAAAACGCAGGGAATCAAAGTGGATGACCATTTTCGTGAGGTCACGAAAATGGTCGAACTAGGTAGCGGAGCTAAGCGTGAAGTTTCTGATTTTATGTTGACACGCTATGCCTGTTACCTGATTGCTCAAAATGGTGATCCCAAGAAAGAAGAAATTGCTTTTGCTCAAAGTTATTTTGCTATTCAAACCCGAAAGGCAGAACTGATAGAAGAACGGTTGCAATTGCTGTCTCGTTTGGAGACACGTGAAAGACTGCGTATATCTGAAAAACAACTTTCCCAAAATATTTATGAAAGAGGTGTTGACGATAAAGGTTTTGGGCGTATTCGATCCAAAGGAGATACAGTTTTATTTGGAGGAAATACCACAGAAGATATGAAACAAAGGTTGGGTATAAGTTCCAATCGTCCATTGGCCGATTTCTTGCCAACATTGACCATTGCCGCTAAAAATCTTGCAACAGAAATGACAAACTACAATGTTGAAAGCCAAAATTTATACGGTGAGCAAAGTATAACGCAAGAACACATACAAAATAATACAAGTGTTAGGGAGATGTTGGACAAAAGAGGAATAAAACCCGAAGAACTTCCTGTAGCAGAAGATATAAAAAAGTTGGAGCGGAGGGTTGCTAATGACGAAAAGAAAATAGAACAAACAACCAGAAAACTTCCTAAAGAATAAAAAAAATAATTGATCATGATAAAAACAGGAATAATAGGAGGAGCCGGATATACCGCGGGAGAACTGATTAGAATATTAATCAACCATCCTCAGGTAGAAATCACGTTTGTAAATAGTTCGAGTAATGCCGGAAATAAAATAACAGATGTTCACAGCGGACTGATCGGAGAAACAGAATTGGTTTTTACAGATGAGCTGCCATTAAACGAAGTGGATGTATTATTCCTTTGTTCAGCCCATGGCGATAGTAAAAAGTTTATGGAAGCCAATGCTATTCCTGCATCGGTAAAAATTATCGATCTTTCTACCGACTACCGCAACGAAAGCAATGGTTTTGTGTATGGTTTGCCGGAACTCAATAAGGAACGTATTAAAAAAGCTTCTAAAATAGCTAATCCGGGATGCTTTGCCACAGCTATTCAAATGTCGCTGTTACCTTTGGCAGCCAATGGCTTGTTGAAACATGAAGTGCATGTGAATGCCATTACCGGTTCTACCGGTGCGGGAGTAAAACCCGGAGCTACAACCCATTTCAGCTGGCGTAATAACAATATTTCCGTTTATGAAGTATTTAAGCACAGACATTTGATAGAAATAAACCAATCGTTGAAACAATTACAGGGAGGTTTTGATAAAACAATCAACTTTGTACCTGTACGCGGTAATTTTACCAGAGGTATTTTTGCTTCTGTTTATACCGAATGCGATTTGGATCTGGATGAAATAAAGTTCCTTTATGAGCAGTTTTATAAAGATGCCGCCTTTACTTTTGTTACCGGAACAAGTCCGGATTTAAAACAAGTGGTTAATACCAATAAATGCGTGCTGTTTTTAGATAAATATGAAAACAAGGTATTTATTGTTTCCATTATTGATAATCTGTTGAAAGGCGCTTCCGGACAAGCTGTTCAAAACATGAACCTGATGTTTGGGTTGGATGAGAAGTGTGGTTTGAATTTGAAGAGTGCTGCATTTTAGTTATACGTTTTACGTAGTACGTTATACGTAAGAAGCGAAGGTAATATGCAAGACCATAAAAAATTAAAAGTGTGGGAGCATTCTCACAAACTTACCGTTTCTATATATAAGATGACAATGTCTTTTCCAAAAGATGAGGTGTTTGCATTGACATCCCAGCTTAGACGTGCAATAAGTTCTATTCCGGCAAATATTGCAGAAGGATGCGGACGAAGAACTCAAGCTGATTTTTCTAAATTTTTGAATATAGCGTTGGGGTCAGCAAATGAGACTTCTTATTTTCTTTTGTTAGCAAAAGATATTGGTTATATAACAAACGAAACTTATTCGATTTATGAAAATGAAATAGAAAGAATCAAAGCAATGCTGATTTCTCTCGTTTCAAAAACAAAGGATTAACTAATGTTTTAGTTTTATGCATTTGTTTCTACAAACGTAAAACGTAAAACGTAAAACGTAAAACTATGAACTTATTCGATGTATACCCGTTATTCCCGATTGAAATAGTACAAGGGAAAGGCTGTAAAGTGTATGATAAAGAAGAAACCGAGTATCTCGACCTATATGGCGGACATGCCGTTATTTCTATCGGACACGCACATCCGGCATACGTAAAAGCCATTAGCGAACAAGTCGCAAAACTTGGATTTTATTCCAATACTGTGCTCAACAGCTTACAGGAAGATTTTGCTCAAAGACTGGGA
>JAVBUB010000234.1:0-5189 GCA_031555675.1 Paludibacteraceae bacterium
AACACCATCATCGTTATGACTTCCAATATTGGTTCTCGACAACTTAAAGATTTCGGAATGGGTGTCGGTTTTAACACTTCGGCCAAAGAATCCGGTAAAACTGCTTATACGGAAAGTGTTATTGAAAATGCGTTGAAAAAAGCTTTTGCTCCTGAATTCTTGAATCGTGTAGATGATATTATCGTTTTCGAAAATCTTAATCGTGAAAATATTCATAAAATTATTGATATTGAACTTAAAGGATTTTATGAACGGTTGAAAAAATTAGGTGTTAAGATGGCAATAACAGAAAAAGCCAAAGATTTTATTACTGAAAAAGGATGGGATCCTGATTTTGGCGCTCGTCCTCTGAAAAGAGCTATTCAAAAATATTTGGAAGACCCATTATCAGAGGAGATTATCAATATCAATTTGAAAGAAGGGCAGAAAATAAAAGCTGATTATGATGCTAAAAAAGATGAAATAAAATTCAAAATATCATAATTTGATAGCTAAAAATAAGAAATATAACGTTTATAGAAAATAAATGTTTTTTTTCATATCAAAATTATACACCTTAAATATAAAAATTAAAAAGAACATATAATGAAAAGACAATTTTTTTTTAGTATTGTAGCACTCTCTACCTTGTTATCATTAGCGAGTTGTAAAAAAGACAATGATAAAGATGCCGATAAAGGGAATGGCAACGGAAATGGCAGTGGCGAAATAACGACTACTCAATTTACAGTAAAGGTCGATAATTCTACTTACACAGGCTATTCCGATGTAATTATTGCATCTTATGGCTCAAGAGTATTAAATATTACAGCCGGCGATTTGGCCAATGTGTACTGCAGACTTAAAATTACTCCTTACATCTCGCCAGGTACTTTTACATTTGATGGTGCCGTAGAAAGTTTTGATTATCACAATCCAACCATCGACTTAAAAGGACAGTCAGGAAATATCGTTATTACTAAAGATTGGCAAGATACAGCTGCCGGAAAAAGATATGTTAATGGTACATTTGATATTAACGCACAAACACAAGGGGTGAATCCTGTTTCTAAACAAATAACCGGTAGTTTTTACAACATTCCGCTAAATTAGTGTAAGATATGAAGCAAAAAAGGTATGCTGTTATTGCAATATTGTTTATAGCAATAATTTCTATTTATTCAAAATGTGGAAAAGATAAAGAAACTGTAAAGGCAACTCCAAGCGATCCTTATTATATAAAGATTGAAGGTGGAAAAGAATGGTCTTCTCGTTGGATTGTAGGGCAGAATTTTAAATATATAGACAGTTCTTCTTTTCTTTCTATTTTTTGTGCAAAAAATACCACCGAAAATGCGGCTTATGGTGACGAAGTTTATATTTCCGGTGTTAATGGTCCGGGTGAATATCCTGTAAATATCTTAGATGTTACTGAAGATGAATCGCTTGACAAAATGACTTTTGCTTCATTCGTTACAAAAGGAAATATTTTTTACATTTCATACGACGGATCGTTCACAGTTACAACAATATCGGAAAATTCGGTAACCGCAAAGTTTTCTTTGAAATGTGGAAAATATAATGAAAATTTTGAATTATTAGATGAAGGCACTTATATAATTACCGGAAATATTAATAATCTTGCATTAAGGCGCCCTTCAATAACAATAACAGGCACATCTTCTTTTCCTGTTTTACCTTATACGATTGATGCTCATATTGACAACTCTTCTAATAGTTTGGGCATAACCGGCACGGATATTGACGAAATTAAGTATATAAATGTAATAGTGAAAAATTATGCACAAAAATCTTATACCTTAAACTATTCTAATGACGATATTAAAAACAGCAATTTTAATAATGGCACTGCATTTGTAGGTTATGCCGTCAGCCCTTATTATATTGGTAAAACAGGAAATATAACAATAAATAAAATTGATGAAGATTTACTTGGCAGGACACATGTGTCAGGTTCTTTTGCAGCTCAATGTATTAATCTTAACAAGCTTAAAAGTAGTAATATAGAAGAATCTATTGATATTAATGGCAGTTTTTCCGATGTAATGATTAATGAAAGTGGAGAAAACAGTAATACTATATGTTCAAAGATTATTTCTGAAAAAACAATGAAACAGTTAAAAACGACTTTAAATTTGAATATGATCAAAAAATAATTTGTATAATTCGATTTATTTTGTAACTTTGCAAAACAAATTTAAAAATTAAATGCTATGAAAAAAATATTTTCAATATTGCTGGCAGCTGGAATGATGATGGTTGTTGCTTGTGGTGAAGACGGTGACAAAAATACCGATAATACTACCCAAGGAGGTACAGACAATACTGTTTCTGTAAAAATAGGGACAACTACCGAATATACAACCTCTAATGTGCTTGGCATTATGGAGGAAACAACAGAAGGAGCAACATTGATTTTGGAAGCATCAAAAGATGCCACTAATGTTGCGTTATTCTCATTAGTAAAGGTGTCAGGAGCAGCAACTTATAACATTAATTTAGCAACTGACGGAATGTCGTTATTATCTTCGTTAACAGACGATTCTGATGAGGAGGACTTTTTGGGAAAAATCAATACTGCTATTGTGTATGTAGATGGTGTTGCTTATTTGGCAGGTATGGGTTCATACACTGTTACATCATTAGCAAATAATACGCTTTCTGCTTCTTATTCATTAACCTGCTATAATTTGTTCGATGTAATAGAAAAAGTGGAGCAACATAAATATATGGAAATATCGTCATTACCATCTAAAATAATTACAGGAAACATAACAGGTATAAAATTTAGAAACCCATCGGTTTATATTACAGGGACTTCTGTGATTTCAGGAACAGTTCGTAATATTGATGCCGAATATGACGAAAATTCTAAAGAGTTATGGGTTAGTGTAGAAAAAGGAGGTAAAAGTTCAAGTTTTAAAGTAACTACTTATACGGGCCCAAAAGATTATGCAGTTTCCACTAATTCTTCAGGAGAAGCTTCATTTGTTTTCTGTCCAACAACTGGTCAGTCAGGAATAACTTACTCCGGAACATCCGGTTCAATAAAAATAACCAAAGACGACTTTGTTGAAACATTCGGTGAAGGCGGCATACACTTTATCAGTGGCACATTAAGCGGAAGTATGAGCTATAATGGAGGTGAAGCTACATTCTCAGGTTCGTTTACAGATGTTCCTGTTGGATTTTTCCAAGATTCAGAAGAAACTATTGTTGTGGGCAGCATTATACAAAAAAATATATTTAAATAAATATTGTTTGAAATCAAAAAAAGCTGCTTTCGGGCAGCTTTTTTTATTTTATTATTTATTTTTGCAATTCGAATATATCAATTCATGGGACAATACAATAATAATAAATTTCTCTATTATTTGAGAGGTATGATAAAATACATTATACCAACTTTTGTTTTTAGAAAAATTTTACAAAAAAATTTAAATATTATCAACTATGAGAATAAAAATTATATCTTTGAACGAGTTGACTATTACAATAAGTTAACAGATAAAGTTGAATTATCAGAAGATGCGATGATTTTAGCCAATTTTAAACGAGGAAAATCTCAAAATACCTATTTTTTGGATCTATATGAATCCTTGTTTATTTTCCTCAGCAATATAAATTTCACTATCTTTTTGGGGACATCCGCATTGTGCCAGATAAACCGGCAATAGTAAAGAGTCGTCCTATTGAAGAAAATAATAAAAATTCTATTCTTCTCAATTTAAATAAAGTACGTCATTTTGTTTTTGTAAAAGATAAAAAATCATTTATAACGAAAAAAAATATGTTGATTGGGCGTGCAGGAGTATATCAACCTCAGCGTATTAAATTTTGGGAAATGCATTTTGGACATCCATTGTGCAATTTAGGCCAAACCAATAATAGTAAAGAACATCCCGAATGGACAGTGAAACCTATGAGCAAATCCGAACAATTAAATTACAAGTTTATTCTTTGTTTAGAAGGCAATGATGTTGCAAGTAATTTGAAATGGGTTATGTCTTCCAATTCGTTGGCGGTGATGCCTCCTCCTACTTATGAAACATGGTTTATGGAAGGAAAACTTGTTCCCGATTATCATTATGTGGCAATAAAACCAGATTATTCCGATTTGGAAGAGCGTTTGAAATATTATATTGAACACACTGATAAAGCATTACAAATTCTTGCGAATGCACATGCTTATGTGAAGCAATTCAAAAATAAGCAACAAGAAGATCTTATTTCTTTATTAGTGCTTCAAAAATATTTCAAAAAGACAAATCAAATTAATTGATAAACAACATCTTGTAATAATTATTAATTATTAATTGTTAATTATTAATTAATTTTGTATCTTTGCACGTTTGAATAAATAGTATAAAAAAATAATAAAAAAGAAGAAAATGGCTAAAAAGTACGTTTATACTTTCGGAGGAAAGACTGCCGAAGGTAAAGCAGACATGAAGAATTTGTTGGGTGGCAAAGGTGCCAACCTGGCTGAAATGTGTTTATTGGGACTTCCTGTTCCTGCCGGTTTAACAATCACTACAGAAGGCTGTACCGATTATTATGCCAACAATTGTCAACTTCCTGCGGGATTGATGGATGAAGTGTGGAAAGGCGTGGAATTGATGGAAAAAAATATGGGCATGAAATACGGTGCTGCTGAAAATCCATTATTGGTTTCAGCTCGTTCGGGAGCGCGCAGCTCTATGCCAGGCATGATGGACACAGTGTTGAACATCGGTCTTTCTTCTGCTACAATACCCGGATTATTGAAAAAAACAAACAATCCTCGTTTTGTTTATGACTCTTACCGTCGTTTGATCATGATGTATGCCGACGTGGTAATGGACAAAGCCGAAGGATTGGACAAAAATATCCGTCGCCAGTTGGACGACATGTTGGAACAATATAAACACCAAAAAGGCGTTCACAACGATACCGACCTTACTGCCGAAGATTTGCAATTGCTTGCTGATAGATTCAAAGCAAAAGTTAAGGAAGTTATTGGAACGGAATTTCCTGATGATGCTCGTGCTCAATTGGAAGGCGCTGTTAAAGCCGTTTTCAAAAGCTGGAACGGTAAAAAAGCGGTTTCTTACCGCCGTATTGAGGGTATTCCAGATGATTGGGGTACTGCAGTTAATGTTCAGGCAATGGTATTCGGAAACATGGGCGACAGCTCTGCCACAGGTGTG
>JAVBUB010000188.1:0-5261 GCA_031555675.1 Paludibacteraceae bacterium
CGGTAGACTAATGTGTATTTTAAGTTGAAAACAACATAGTCTATGTCATTTTCCTTATAAACCAGATAGTGAAGTTGTAGGCTATCATTGGATAAAATGGCCGTATACATTTTTCCAGCATTTATTTTTCTGACGTCAATAATATTTTTGGATTTTTGAATGATAGCATTAGTCTCGCCATTGTTTACCCCGAAATTGTTGAGTATTTGAGATAGGGTTTGGTTTTTCTGGATTGCTCCTTCCCTGATACAAAGGGAATCAATACAGATATTATATAAAAAAGAAGGTTCGGGTATTATTTCTTCAGAACAAGTTTCTTCCGGGAGTGTTTTTTGTTTATGGTTGCAGGCATGCAATAAAAGAAGAAAAACAGGAAGTATAAAAATTTTAACAGGTAATTTTATCATGATTGACTTTAAAGTTTAACTTTGCTTTTTGTAAAACTATACAAAAAAAACGATTTATTGAGTGCTTTTGTGTGTTTTTGTCGGATTTATTTTAAAAATTACGAACTATGTCTATCGAAGAATATTTTACAGTGCCTGTTATTGAAAAATTATCTACCGATTATTTTAATGATGAAGAAAGGTTTGAATTGAGCCTTGTTCAAAAAGATTACGATGTTGCTATTTTTGGGGTGGAAGAATGTGTAAACAGCATCGAAAATAAGGGCTGCGGAAGGGCTCCCGATTTTATACGCAGACAATTGTACGCACTTCGCGGTAATTTTAAAAAACTCAGGATATGCGATTTGGGTAATGTAAAGGGACAGACGGCCAAAGATACTTACGCGGCGGTAAAGGATGTGGTTTCCGAACTTGTATCGAAAGGCGTGGTTTGTATTATATTGGGAGGTTCTCAGGATTTTACCCGTTCTATTTTTAATGGCGTTAAAGAGCAACAGTCTAAAATAAACCTGGCGGTTGTAGATAATAAAATTGATATGGGAAAAGGCGATCGAGATTTTAATAGTCATTCTTTTTTGAGTTATATTTTGCCGGATAAAAGTTTACGTCGACTCGAAATAATAGGTTATCAGTCTTATTTTACTCCCGAAAACCAATTGAATCTTTTAAAAGAATATAATCAATACGCTACGCGCTTGGCCTTGGTGCGCAACGCGATACGGCAAATTGAACCATTGTTGAGGGATGCTGATATTGTAAGTATGGACATGAGTGTAATAAGGCAAGCCGATTCCCCTGCTTACGCTTATGCCAATCCAAATGGCGTAGCCGCCGAAGAAGTATGTCAGTTGAGCCTTTTTTCGGGATATAGTGACCGGATTAAAGCATTTGGCATTTTTGAAATGAACCCCGAGTATGACCATAACGACCAATCTGCTGCCTTGGCTGCACAAATGGTTTGGCATTTTATTGAAGGATTAAATAACAGACACAAAGATTATCCGGTAGCCGATGTAAGTACTTATCAGAAATACACTATTCAGCAGGATTTACTGGATGACAATATCGTTTTTTATCAAAATCCCGTAAATAACCGTTGGTGGATAGAGATACCGAATGCTTCCGGCGAAAAAGAGGTTTATGCATGTAATATACAGGAATATGAAGAGGCTAAATATGGAAAGATTCCGGATAGTTGGATGAAGTATTACAAGAAATAATTAGAACAAGTCGGAATGCGTGCCTGTATTTGTGAATAATAGAACCAAATCTTTGTCATTTTGCTCCCAAACCATCAGCCAATCAGGTTGTAAGTGGCATTCCATTTTGCCTTTATATTGTCCGGTCAAAGCATGTGGCTTGTATGTTGAAGGTAGTTTTCCGGTTGAAGCTAACAGGTCAATTGCTTTTTCTAGTAGAATTAGATCCATACCTCTTTTATAGCAAAGCTTTACATCTTTTTTGAACCGGTTTGTGTATTTTATCTGGTACATTATTTAAGGCATTTTTGTATCAGATCCTTTCCATTTTTTGCAACATAAACCCGTCCGGATTTAATATCATTTTCTGCTTCTTGCATTGGAGAAAGAGTTTCTTTTTTTTCAAAAACACCTAATGACAATATAAAATCAATTGCTTTTTTTGCAATAAGATTACGTCCGTCATATTTTAATGTGATAGTTGCCATATATTTTTTATATTTTACAAAGGTACAGTAATTTGGTGTAAAAATCAATTTTTAACATGAATACTTTATGTTTAGTTTGCTTTATTTTTATTTATCAAATAAAAAACTTTGTTACCTTTGTCTATACTAAAAATTCATTTTAAAATATCACAATATTATGCCAGTACCACCATTTAAGTATCAAAGTCCATTTCCTATGGGGAAAGAAGATACAGAGTATTATTTGCTTACAAAAGAACATGTATCTACTGCAGAATTCGAAGGAAAATCAATGTTGAAAGTTGAATCCGAAGGGCTAACCAAGTTGGCTAATGCTGCTCTTCGCGATTGCGCTTTTATGCTCCGTACAGCTCACCAAAAACAAGTTGCTGCTATTTTGGCTGACCCCGAAGCCAGCGAGAACGATAAATATGTAGCACTAACCATGCTTCGTAATGCCGAAATTGCTGCTAAAGGAATATTGCCCTTCTGCCAGGATACAGGAACCGCAACAATTGTAGCTAAAAAAGGACAGCAGGTTTGGACTGGTGGTGGCGATGAAGAAGCTTTGTCGAAAGGTGTTTATAAAACCTATACCGAAGAAAATTTACGTTATTCCCAAACTGTTGCGTTGGACATGTACGAGGAAATTAATTCAGGTAATAATCTTCCGGCTCAAATTGATATTCAAGCGGTTGATGGCGACGATTATAAATTTCTGTTTATTGCCAAAGGTGGTGGTTCTGCCAATAAAACCTACTTGTTTCAGGAAACAAAAGCATTGCTGAATCCAATCAGTCTTGAAAAATTTTTGGTGGAAAAAATGAAAACGTTGGGAACAGCAGCATGTCCTCCTTACCATATTGCATTTGTTATTGGAGGAACTTCTGCCGATGTATGTCTTAAAACTGTAAAACTCGCCTCTACTAAATATTATGATACATTGCCTACCAAAGGGAACGAAGGCGGACAAGCTTTCCGTGATGTAGAACTGGAAAAGAAAATATTGAAAGCAGCTTACGAATCGGGTTATGGCGCGCAGTTCGGCGGAAAATACTATGCGCATGATATACGCATTATCCGTTTGCCACGTCATGGAGCCTCTTGTCCGGTTGGTATGGCCGTATCTTGTTCGGCAGACCGTAACATTAAAGCCAAAATTAATAAAAACGGTATCTGGGTAGAAAAACTCGAAGATAACCCAGGACGTTTTATTCCCGAAAGCATGCGTAACGAAGGCGAGGGTGGGGCAGTGAAAATTGACCTGAATCGTCCGATGAAAGAAATTTTGGCAGAATTGTCAAAATATCCGGTGTCTACCCGTTTATCATTAAACGGAACTATTATTGTAGGGCGCGATATCGCACACGCCAAGCTGAAAGAACGTTTAGATAGCGGACAAGATTTGCCGCAATATGTTAAAGATCATCCTATTTATTATGCCGGACCGGCTAAAACCCCTAAAGGTATGAGTTGTGGTTCTATGGGACCAACTACTGCCGGTCGCATGGATTCTTATGTGGATTTGTTTCAAAGCCATGGCGGCAGCATGATTATGTTGGCCAAAGGAAACCGCAGCCAGGAAGTAACCGATGCCTGTAAAAAACACGGCGGATTTTATTTAGGTTCCATTGGAGGCCCTGCGGCTATATTGGCGCAAAATAACATCAAGAGCCTCGAGTGTCTTGAATATCCGGAATTAGGTATGGAAGCTATCTGGAAAATTGAAGTGGTTGATTTCCCCGCATTTATTTTGGTTGATGATAAAGGTAACGATTTTTTTAAACAATTGAAGCCCGTATGCGTTTGTAGATAAGAGTGACTTTATTAAAAATAAATTTAAAACTTCTTATGATGGAAAACGAATTATTAAAACAAAGCTCGATGCTCGAGATTACCGATAATGCAAGATATTATCTGAAATCAATCGCAGGTTGGACTAAATTCTTTGCAATACTTTATTTTGTGATGATTGGACTCATGGTTCTAGCCGGAATTGGATTAATAGTTGCGAATAACGTTATGATGCCTTATTATAATCATGTTTCATCTATGTTTGTTGGTTTGATGTATGTGATTATTTCTGGCGTTATGGTTTTTCCTGCTATTTACTTGTATAATTTTGGAAATAGAATAGTATCAGCTTTAATGTCAGACAAGTCGTTAATATTGGAAGACGCTTTTAATCAAATGAGGTTATATTGGAAATTTACAGGAATCTTTGCTATTGTAATTTTTGCTTGCGCTATATTAATGTTTCCTTTGTTTATGTTTGTAGGAGCGTTGGTAATGATATAATATTGATGGTGCGAAGGAATTATTTTAATTGAATGAATATTTTGCATGAAAATAAAAATAGTTTATCTTTGCACCCATAAAATCGGGGCGTAGCTCAGCCCGGTTAGAGTACACGTCTGGGGGGCGTGTGGTCGGACGTTCGAATCGTCTCGCCCCGACAAGTAAACTATCTGATAATTAAGAGATTAATTATTGGATAGTTTTTTGTTTTTAGTGGGTTTTAGGTCGATTTTGAGTTGAAACGTCAACCAAAAATCATTATGTTTGTAACAATTTCGTTATTTGCTATTCCTGCAAAGTCTTATCAAATGGGGAAAGTCCGTTGATGTTGAGAGTTTTTAAAGATGGAAAAAGAAGTTTAAAATCCTTAAGAATGTCAATTAAGTCCGAATATTGAAATTTTGAAAAGAATGTTGAATAGTTTTTGTTTATATAAATACTCATTCTTCATGTTTGAATAAAAAGATCATACAATAATTTGCATGATCTTTAATTCCGATGGGTTCATATGACGATTACTCTTCTACCACTTCAAAGTCTTCTTTACCTACTCCGCATACCGGACAAACCCAATCTTCCGGAATATCTTCGAACGCTGTTCCCGGAGCTATATCTCCGTCTGGATCTCCTTTAGCAGGGTCATAAATATACCCACATACTACACATGCATACTTTTTCATAGTTCAGTTTTTATTTAAATATTAAAAATTATTTTCAAATAAAGGCATAAAAAAATCCGAAAAATATTTCAGACTATTTTACAAATATACTCAAAAAAAGATATATCAATTTGTTTTTATAAAAAATATAACAATCAAATTTTTATAATGTGCGACTCATTAAATTTAATGATAAGGAAAATTTATTAGAAAAAATTAATATGAATTTAG
>JAVBUB010000170.1:0-14544 GCA_031555675.1 Paludibacteraceae bacterium
TCTCAAGTTTATAAAATTCTGCGTTGTCGGATTTTCCGGAATGATTGTTGATTTCGGGGCTACGTGGCTATTGAAAGAAAAAGTCAAGATCAACAAATACATAGCCAATACCTGCGGTTTTATCCTGGCAGCTTCTTCCAATTACCTGCTTAATAGAATTTGGACATTTGAAAGCCAAAACGACCATATTGCCACCGAATATCTCTCATTTTTTACCATTTCCCTAGCAGGATTGGGCATTAATAACCTCATCATCTGGTTACTTTCCGACAAATTAAAACTAAACTTCTACATTTCAAAAATAGTGGCCACCGGAGTTGTTACTTTATGGAATTTCGGCATGAATTTCCTGTTTACTTTTTCCTAGAAATAATAAGCAATGCGATTCAAAGGTTGAAACTTGATTTTGAGATTAAGTCATCTTAATGCACGGAAATATATTAACAAATTGACGTGAGTTTCTACCCGCGAAGTGGGTAAATTAAATCCATAAAAACGTGGTAGCAGTGTAAAGACGTTGCGTGCAACGTCTTTACCAAGAAAACACAAAAAGAGCTACAAGTTTACCTTGCAGCCCTCTTACACATTTATCTATACCATCAAATCGTTTTACCCTTTACGCTGTATCCTGCCCAATAATTCTTTTTGGAAATCCTTTTCGGCTTTATACAAATTATAAATTTTCTCAGCAGAAAGAATCTTTTTAAATTTCAAATAATATTCCTTATCCAATTCCGCTTTTTTCAGTTCCAAGTTAAGATTAGCATCATTCAACTTTTCATAATCCATTTTATTTGCATCTTTCATGCTTTTACGCAATTGCCAGAATTCTTTCGTCAACTCACTCTTTTTCGCTTCCAATTCGTTGTATAAAGGCCAGAAAACTTGAGCTTCTTCCGGTGTAAAATTTACTTTTTCTGTAATAAAGGCCACTTTTTGAACTTTTATTTCTTCTCGTTTTTTCTGATATTCGGCCTTTTTGTCTTCCTGGGAGAAAGACATCAAAGGCAAACAGACTAAAGCCAGAAACAATACTTTCGCTTTCATAATCTCACATTTTAATTCAACACTCATCTTATCAATTACTTGCTGTATTCAGCTTATTCGTTCTCTATTAAAAATTCAATCAATGTGCTTTCGTCTACATATGACAATAGTAAATCCGATTGTTCCATAAATGGTATTACAATTTCAGAAGCAACCAACATCTTATCCTGCGGATTGGTTTTCATCATTAAATAATCGCCGACCAAAAGAATTCCGGCAAACATCGCCGCGGCATATAAGTATGGTTTTATTTTTTGAAACAAAGGCACTGTAACAACCTTTTTTTTCGAAGATATTCGCCTTTCAATATTCACTGCAAAATCTTCGAAATAATTCTCCGGAACGGAAAAAGGTCTTTTATTTCCTGTTTGATCTAATATGTTGTCGTTTTTTTCCATATAGCATTCTCCTTTATTATTAAGATTCTTTTTCGGGCAAAAGGTTTAATCTGCCAATAAAAAATTCTCTATTTTTTTAACTGCCAAATGATATGAAGCTTTTAACGCACCCACCGAAGTTCCGAGCACTTCCGACATATCTTCATATTTCATTTCATCAAAATATTTCATATTAAAAACCAAGCGTTGCTTCTCCGGAAGCGTAAGAACCGCCTTTTGCAATTTCAGTTGCGCCTCATCACCAGAGAAATAACAATCCGCTTCAAGGCGTTGCGCCAATACGTCTTCCAGTTCGAGAATACCAGACAGATTAGCTGTTCTTTGCGAATTCAGAAATGTTAATGCTTCATTTACCGCAATGCGATAAAACCAGGTCGACAATTTCGATTCTCCCCGGAAAGAAGGAATCGCATTCCATGCTTTAATAAATGTATTTTGTAGAATATCATTGGCATCCTCATGGTTGAGCACCATGTTTCGTATTTGCCAATACAATTGTTGGGAATGAGTTTTGACCAAAATATTGAAAGCCTTGTGCAACTGAGTTTCATCTTGCAACATGACGAGCATCTCCTGCTCATTATAGAGTTTTGCTATCATATATTATAAACGTGTAGAACCGGAGAAAAGTAAATAAAAAAAAGAAAACACTAAATTATTATTGCAAATTTAATGATTTCTTTTTTCTTATTATAGTAATAAATATTATATCTGAAGTACGAAAAGAATAACACCTCCCATAATAACAAAAACAAATAAAATAAGAATAGCTAAAATTCTGTCCTTTTTATATCCTAAGAAAAACTTCGTCACATAGGTCACAGTCATTGTGGTAAATAAAACTGCAACAGTACCTACCAATAAATAAAAGAACGAAAACATTACAATCATCATAACGGAGTTGGTAATAAGATCTTCGAGATTTATTAATCTCAAATAAACAATCCATCCGACAACAACACAAGCAATATAAAAAGACATCAGAAATAAAGATGATATTATCTTATTAATGCGCTGAACATTTTCTCGCCACTCCGTCATAAAAAGAAGATTCTCCAATATCCCTCGGTAAAAAGCAATTCCCATGGTTAATAATAAGCCGCCAACTATTATGCCACGATACAAATCAAAGGGCAATACTTCGGGCTTGCTTAAGTATAAAATCACACCCAGCGCAATAAACTGTACCAATAAAACAATAGTTAGCAATTGAATTCTGGTTATAAAAAACCTACCAATGGTTGCACTTGACTTTTTCATAAATTTATTTCCTTGAATTTCTTGTTATCACAATCAAAACAACTCAAACACATCAAACAAGTATAAGAACAATAAGTTCCAATTTAGCTATAATCAATCTACCTAATTTGGTATTTAGGCTTTAGAATGCTTAATTTTTGTGATAGTTACAAATGAAAGATAGAGTTACCTTGTCTAAAAATGAAAATGCCTTTTAGTGATCTTTTCTTCTTAACTAGATTCCTAATACAAAAATATACTATTTTCGGATTCGAGCTTTTTATTTTAAATATTATTTAGGTTTATTCGGAATAAGCAACATAGGCTACATATATTTAAAATATTTTAAAAATCTAAAAAGAAAATTGCTTATAAGCCAGAGGAAGTATTTACATCCATAATCTCGTTATTAACGTCCTTTTATTCTTTCTGGTTAAGATAATACATTAAATACAAGGGATAATGGGTCTAGTAGAATTTTCGGTTGGTAAAAAATAGAGGTTCGAAACTTGAATCGTATATTTTATGCGAATCAAGATATGCGAATCAAGAGTTGAATATAGTGTCCACGAAGTGGGCAAATATGAATAACCGCGGGTAAAACCCGTGGCGGGAATACAAGCCTGAACCTCGTCCCTGCAAGGGGCAAACAGCGAAAATATGATATTCGCCCTTGCAGGGACGGGATTCGTTTGGTTTTCCTTTCTCCGTGAGTGGAACTCACGGTTATTCACTTTTAGTCCCTTCGGGACATTGTGGACAATCAGAACATTATTTCAATCCTTGATTCGCATATTTTATATTACTTTATTCTTGGTGTATATTTGGGAAGAATATTTTAGTAAATCAAAAAAACAGATTGGTTATATTGCTGATGTAAAATCTTTTTTGTTTTCTACCAGAATAATTTCAAGATATTATTTTTTGAATGTAATTACTTATGTAAGGATAATAACAATAGTGCCGCCAAAAATAACAGAGATGCTCAAAATAAGGAAAGCCAAACCTTCTTCTCCTTTGAAACCGAGAAGCATTTTGGTTACATAAGTTACAGATTCCAAGGTAAGAACTGCCGCTACAGCATTAACAAATATGCTTAATATCAGAGAAAACACAATAACCAAAAATGAAGACGTGAAAATAGATTCCAACGGCAACAGTTCCTGGTAAAGATAATACCCTAAAACATTAGAACCGGCAAACAACATTAAAAGATATAAACCTGCGGCTATCATATTGGTTTTCTTGAGTTCTTCCGATGTTTCGGCTATATAAATCAGATTTCTCAACAAACCGAGATAAAACGCGGATACAAAAAGTGAGAGCGATTCAAGTTGTAATACCAGGGAGTAAATGCTTACAGGCAAGCTATCATTGTAGGAATAAATTCCTAGCATAGTAAAAAGGGATACAAAAAAAACAATCAAAAAAAGTTGAATTCTCGAAACAGAAGCATTTCCAATTTTGGAAGTCAGATTTTCTCTATTAATTATAGCCATGATTAAAATAAATTTACAATATTCTTTAATAAAAACGGAACAAAAGAATATCAGAATATTTATATATATATAATTTTACAACAATCTGCCAGAAGAATTTGGCAAATAAGATCGTTCTTTGAATGATACAAAGCTACAAAATTTATCAATAAATCAAAGATATAGTAGTTAAATTTATCTTTAATGACAATTATTTTTTTTAAATAACCTTATTTACTTAAAATAAGGAAATAACTAATCATTTTTTATCTTTTGATTATAAAACAAACTATCACAAGCAATTTTTTCCGTTTTCTATCGTTGATTCTAAAATTATCAATTACCTGTCAATCTTTTATTAGTATTTTTACGGCACAAACCTTAAAAATATTATCTTTGCTCTTTAATAATACGCTTGTAACAAGACATATGAATTTTAAAAAAACATATTTATTCCTCCTTATTCTGGCATCCGTACTTTTCGTCACTTCATGCGGCGTAAAAAACACCATAAAAAAAGCCGACAATAAATACGAAGTGGGAGAATATTATGCTGCCGGAAATATTTACAAAAGAGCCTACCGCAACATATCCTCTAAAGACAAAGACCTACGTGCTAAAGTTGCGTTCTACATGGGAAATTCATTGAGGCTTACCAATAATAACCAACGGGCCGAAAGTGCTTATGGCAATGCTATCAGGTATAAATACAAAGACAGCATCGCTTATTTGTATTATGCCGAAATGCTTCGTAAAAACGGCAAATACAACGACGCCCTCAATAATTATAACATTTACGCCGCCACTCATCCCAATAACATTTGGGCAAAAAGCGGCATCATATCCTGTCAGGAAATAAAAGAATGGAATAAAAACAAATCGCGCTACGAAATAAAAAAAGCAGACTATTTAAATTCCAAGAGATATTCAGAATTCTGCCCCGCGTTTCCTAACAAAGACGGGGATGTATTATATTTCAATTCCACACGCGAAAACGCCAATGTTGGCGGAAAGGCAAGTTTAATTACAGGGCTGCGCAACAATGATTTTTATGTAACCCGGAAAAATTCGACTGGTAACTGGGAAGCCCCAACTCCTGTAGAAGGCGACCTGAATACTATTTATGATGAAGGAACACCTTCCTTTTCCAATGATGGAAAAACCATGTACTTTACCCGTTGCCTAACCAGTGGCGCCAATGCCATGATATACAAATCCACCCGCGCCGGAGCCCAATGGAGCGGAGGAGAAAAACTAGACATTTTAAACGACAGCACTCTTATGGCTGCTCATCCGGCCATTTCTCCGGATGATAAAACGCTTTATTTCGTATCGGATATAACAGGTGGCTATGGAGGAAAAGATATCTGGCGTGTTCAGCAACTAGAAAACGGCAAATGGGGTCTACTCGAAAATTTAGGCCCTGATATTAATACACCCGGAGACGAGATGTTTCCTTATGTAAGGGCCAATGGAGATCTTTATTTTTCATCAAACGGACATCCCGGTTTCGGTGGACTTGATATATTTAAAGCTACAAACATTGAGGACAACAAATGGAAAGTTGAAAACCTGAAAGAGCCTATCAACTCTTCTTCCGATGATTTTGGAATAACTTTTGCCGGAAAGGATGATAGCGGATTCTTTACTTCAAACAGGAAAGAATCTAAAGGATATGATAAATTATGGTCGTTTGGCATCAAAAAAATTGAATATATTTTATATGGGAAAGTGTTGGATAGCAAAAACGAAGCTGTGCCCAATGCTACAGTAAGAATTGTAGGAGACGACGGCACCAATGCCAAAGTTTCCACTCACAAAGACGGCGCTTACCGGTACGAACTAAAAGAAGGCGTTCAATATGTGATGCTGGCATCTGCGCGGGGTTTCCTGAACTCAAAACAAGCGGCATCTACTGTAGGTTTAAAAGACAGCAAAGATTTCCCGGTAAACTTTCAATTGGCATCCATCAGCAAACCTGTACAAGTAAATAATATATTCTATGAATTCGGAAAATGGACATTGACGCCAAACTCCGAAGCCGGAATCAAGGATTTAGCTAAATTATTGACCGACAATCCTAATATAACCATGGAAATAGGCGCCCATACGGATATGGTCGGAACAGAAGAAGCCAACATAGAATTATCTAAGAAAAGAGCTCAGGAAGTAGTAAACTACCTCATCAAAGCTGGTATTGATTCCGACAGGCTTACTGCTGTAGGGTACGGAGAAAGCGTGCCTGTAGTGGCAACCAAAGAATTGTCCAAACAATACCCTTTCATGAAAGAAAGCGATATACTTAACGAAGAGTATGTACTAAACAAAACTCCACAAGAACAGGAAATTATTAACCAAATCAATCGTCGCACAGAATTTAAGGTTCTAAAAACAACTTATAAAATGTATTAATTTAAGTAGTAAGTTTTATGTTGCTGATAATAGGCTATAAAGTTTTTCGGTAACCTTAAAACTTAAAACTTAAAACTTAAAACTTAAAAATGCAACAATATAAAGATCTACTACAACGCGTACTTACCGAAGGCGTGAGAAAAGAAGACAGAACAGGTACCGGTACCATCAGTGTTTTCGGACATCAAATGAGGTTTAACCTCGAAGATGGCTTTCCTTGTTTAACCACCAAAAAGCTTCATTTAAAATCCATCATATACGAATTATTGTGGTTTCTCAATGGGGATACTAACGCCAAATATTTGCAAGACCACGGCGTGCGTATTTGGAACGAATGGGCGGATGAAAATGGAAATTTAGGCCACATTTATGGTTACCAGTGGCGTTCATGGCCTGACTATAACGGCGGGCACATTGACCAGATAACCGAAGTGGTTAATTCCATTAAAAACAATCCCGATTCGCGCCGTATTATTGTGAGTGCGTGGAATGTAGCAGATATTCCGAATATGAATCTCCCACCCTGCCATGCCTTTTTTCAGTTTTACGTGGCCAATGGGCGTTTAAGTTTACAACTTTATCAAAGAAGCGCCGATATTTTTCTGGGAGTGCCTTTTAACATCGCCTCCTATGCCCTGCTCTTACAAATGATGGCACAAGTTACAGGACTGAAAGCGGGAGACTTTGTACACACGCTTGGCGACGCGCATATTTATACGAATCACCTGGAACAGGTAAAACTGCAATTGACAAGAGAACCACGTGCTTTGCCACAAATGAAAATAAATCCGGATATAAAAGACATTTTCAGCTTTCAGTTCGAAAATTTCGAACTCATCAATTACGATCCGCATCCGCATATAAAAGGAGAAGTTGCCATATGATTATTAATGAAAGAGACATAAGAAAAGAGCACCTTCTCTCTGTTGCCAAACAAATGGTAACAGCCGCCCGTACGGCACCAAAAGGGAAAGGGTTTGATCTGCAAGAAATTATTATCGTTACCGGAGAAGAAATTGCTTCACTTTCGGAAATGATGAAAGAGCTCGCGCTCGAAAAAGGATTGAACTTTTTTCTCCGTGATGCCGAAAACATCCTGGAAGCCGAAGCTATTATCATTATAGGCACCAGCAACAAAAATCACGGGCTAAACTGCGGATATTGCGGCTTTGCCACCTGTGTAGAAAAAGACAAACATCATGGTGTTACCTGCGCTGTTAATGTGGCGGATGTAGGAATAGCCATAGGTTCGGCAGTTTCTACAGCTGCCGATTTAAGGATAGACAGCCGCGTGATGTTTTCCGTTGGATTTGCCGCCCAAAAACTCGGCATGATTAAAGATTATCGCGCCGTTTTCGGCATTCCGATTAGTGCCTCCTCCAAAAATCCGTTTTTCGACAGAAAATCAACCAGACCCGAAAACAAATGAAAATATCTCTTATAGTTGCCATTGCCGAAAATAACGCCATAGGAAAAAACAATGCCCTGCTGTGTCATTTGCCTGCCGACATGAAAATGTTTCGCGAACTTACCACCGGACATACGGTTATTATGGGGCGCAAAACATTTGAATCGTTGCCCAACGGGTCGTTGCCCAACAGGAAGAATATCGTCATCAGCAATACAATGCCGGTCGAAAACAACAATAATTTCATTGTTTGTTCATCTTTCGAAAAAGCCTTGGAACATTGCCAAAATGAAGATGAAGTTTTTATTATCGGGGGCGCTCAAATATATGCCAAGGCTCTGGATAACGCCGACTGTTTATATATTACCTGGATAAAACGCTATTTTGAAGATGCCGATACATTTTTTCCGGCCATTAATTTCGACCAATGGAAAGAAGTTTCGAGAAAAGAATTCACTGCTGACTTAAAAAACATTTATGATTACTCTTTTGTTAAATATTGTAAAAATAAGAAATAAAAACAGTGTATTAAAAAAAAAATCAGAGCTGAAAAATAAATTTTTCAGCTCTGATTTTTTTTTTTAATACCTTATTATTTGGCCTGAGTTTAGGATATAATAAACTTCTTGAATATTAAGTAATTTGAATTATTTGTTGATATATCCTAATCGTGAGTTACTTTTTAATAAAAACACTCCAATGAACGCGAAAGCAAAAAAACATTTCTTTCATTTTGTACATCACATAGAATCTAAATATATCATTAAATTTTATCAATCACTTATTGCTATTTTATTCCCCACATCTTACATGACAATATTTGAAAATAATATTACTCTTTTACTACTAGAAAAGTTAAAAAAGAACAAGAAATTGCCATTTTTTACGCAAACGGAACCTTTTACGCAAACGGAAACAAAATTGTTTTAAATGGAATCCTTTTTTATCTATTAGGACAAAATATCAATATCTATTTTATCCTTTTTGTTTTTTTTGTTTTTATATTTGTATAACGTTTTTTTACAAAAATTAAGAATTTTAATTATTCTTATGAACCACAGTCGAATTTGTTAAAACATACTCAACCTACCTTTTAGATTTACTCAAATCAGCATACAATTAATTTTATTAACTCATTAATATTTTTATTATGAAACTATTTACGCATTTAAAGAAACGATGGTGGTGGCTATTGTTAGCTGCCTTTATGGTAGGAGGTTCCGGCACCCTAAGAGCTGACGAAAACCATTTGGAGCAATACATGATGGTAGACTGGCACAATGTAGATGGAAAATTTATGGTACGCTTTGCTTCCAATCACATGAGAAAAGGAGGGGCGTATAACCTTCCTTCACGCATTAATTACATCAACATTAAAGTGAATGGAACAACCTATTACCGGATTCAGGATGCATCAGTAGGAGCTTGTTGGGACTGCGATAAAAGTTTCACATACGTAAACTATAGTTATAATGACCTTTCGAGAGGTAAATTTTTTGTTTCAGGGAAAGATGGGTTTTGGTCAAACTACAACACCTATTCCCAATCTGTAACTCTTTATGGAAACAGTGGATGGTACTCACAAGTACATTGGTATATTCCGAATGATATGACTGATAAAGATATCAAAATTGAGTTGGAATATTCTTACTACTATAATTATATGGATTGGACGACCGAAAGAGTACAAACATATACCGGCACCAAGTCATGGACAATAAAAGCAAGTTCCACAATGCATGACATCAAACTAACAAGCCATTCCATTAATAAAAACGACAATCAAATTGTATTAAACTGGAATATTCCTAATTTTAATGCATCGCGCGAACAAGATGGCAGCGCCAAATTATGTGTGGAAAAAAGGAGAAGTGGTTCGAGCAACTGGAGTGTTGTACAAGAAGATACCGGTTATTCAAACACAAGCTCTTCGGGCGAAATAAAGGTAGATTTGAATAAACTATCTGCAGATGATATTAATACAGGGTTTTACTTACGGGTAGTCAGAAAGAAAGCGCCGGGTACGGAGCATGGCATTCCTGAGTTCAGAAAAAATTCGGAAGAAACCTCCATGTATAAATATAGTACATTGACCGGCTCGTTAGGATTGGAAAACTTAGGAACGGGTGAGGTAAAATTAACATGGAATACCCAAACGTCGGCCAGTGGAGAAACATTCAGGATACAACGGGCTACCAATTCCGCTTTCACTGCAAATTTAAAAGAACAGAACTATACTGCTTCGGGTAGTACTTCGCATACTTTTACCGATAAATTTGACGACCGGGATAAAAACAATATTACTTATTATTACCGTGTAACCAAAGATCCTTTTGGAAAATGGGAAAGTACATTTTATAAAAGTAATTCGATAAACATAAATACCAACTATACAAAAATAGGCGTGGTAACTGTTACTCCCGGAACAAACAAGGCTGATATCAAATGGACTATCCAAGACGGTATTTGGGAATCAGGCTTCAAATATGTTATCTTGTCTAATAGCTCTTCGTTGACTACTATTACAAATAAGAATACATTAACATATACCGATAATAGTATTCAAAACTGTATCAGTACTGTTTACCAAATTCAGATTCAAAACAATTTGGGTAGTGTTATCAACTCTTATAAACACACGCCTATTGTGATACAAGACCCTGCAGCCAAACCTTCATTGGAAGATATAAAAGTATCAAAAGGAATATATTCCAATTATGTGAGCATAGAGTGGAAAGCCAAAAAAGACAATAACCTTGACTTATTCAAGCGATATATTATTTCACGTAAAGTACTGACTACTACAAATGAAGAAACGACTCCTATACAACTGGCTATTGTAGAACATCAAAGCGGCATTACCGACTACAGATATGACGACAATACGGCATTGCCCGGCACCTATTATTCATATACTATATCCGGACAAGCGGAATGTAATGGTAAAATGTCGACTGTTGATGGTAAAAACTCCGTTGGGTTTATGCAACCGTTCGGCATTGTAAGCGGACGCATATCCTATCAGGATGGTACTACTGCTGTGCAGGGAGTTAATGTACTCGTCAATGGCGAAGGAGATATGCAAAACAAAACAATGGACTTCAGCGCTACCCAAAAGACCTATACCTTAACACCCTATAAAGAAGGTACGTTATCTCCTTATGACTTTACTTTTCAGGCATGGGTAAAGGTAAGAGAAATGGTGCAAGGCCAGGAAGCGACAAATTCTCAGGCATTTACAACCGCATGGGGTAAATACAATACCATGATTCATACAACAGGACAACTTGGAATAGAATATTTCAATACTACTGCCTCCGGGAAACGTACTGCCGTATATTTTAATGAGAGACTGCCTGTTAAAAATGAGTTTACACATGTTACCATGACTTATCATGCTGATACTACAGCTAAAAAAATAGAAGTAAAACTATATATTAACGGGGAATTAAAAGAGACGCAATCTCCCGTATATCCTGCCAATGGAATAGGATTTGTACCTACTGATCCAGGTTTTAACACCAACGCTATTTTCACGGGCCGTGGAGGTAGTTTGGACTGGTTCTTCAATGGTTATATGGACGAACTACGGCTTTGGAAAAAGACGCTTACATCTGAAGAAATCAAACAAAATTATAACCGTTATTTATCAGGAGGAGAGGACGGATTAAGCTTGTATTACCGGTTTGATGAGTTGTTGGGAGACGAAGTATATGACATGTCGGGAAAAACCGGAAAATATAACGAAAATCACGGAAAAATTGAATCCGGCAATACTTCCCGTAGCACAACAAATATACCTACGGCTAATCAGCTATCTATTAAAGGTGTTACCGATAAAAACGGACATTACATTATTAATACCATTCCTTATACTGCCGATGGTAGCTCTTATACCATAGTGCCACAACTGGGCGTACATCAATTCTCGCCGAGCGAAAAACCTCTTTTCTTCAGCAGAAATTCTTCGACGATGAATGATGTAAACTTCTCCGACATATCGTCGTTCAAAGTGAGTGGTAAGGTATATTACGAAGGAGGAGATTACCCGGTAGAAGGATGTAATTTTGAAGTAGACGGAAAAATATTGGTAGACAGGTCAGGGCTTCCGATTGCTTCGAAAAAAGACGGAACATACGAAATACAAGTACCAATCGGACAACACGAACTCAAGATTGTGAAAACCGGCCATACTTTTGTTAATAACGGTTTGGCGCTCGAAAACGGAGAGAACATTGTGTTTAATGATGAGGTATCGGGATTGAACTTTAAAGACAAAACCCGTGTGAAATTAGTCGGACACATTGTAGGAGGCAAAATAGAACACAATAAAGTATCCGGATTTGCTGAAACCAAAAATAATATCGGCGCCGATTCTCTTGTACTGGTAGCTGTGAAAGAACAAGACGGATATAGTTTAAGTTCGCAGAAAGTAAGTGGAGTTACTACTTCTGTTCGCTACGACACTATTTTCTATCACAACAATGGAGAATGGAAAAAAGACGGTATTCTTCAGCAAGACTCTACAGAGATGACGGTAAAAGGCAACAATATTACTATACACGTAAGTCCGGCAACAGGTGAATTTGTAGCATGGGTATATCCCGAGGCATACACCATTCAGGATATCAATGTAGTGAACAACAATGCCATTAATCCGATATACAACAAAAAAGAATTGTTGGATTTAAGCAAAACGCCGGTAAGTAATCCGGATATGTTGCAGAAAAGTATCCGCACCTGGGTTGATTCCGTATTTGTGAAAGGTACAGGCAACCAAAAAGACCATAAAATAGCCGTTGAGCACTCCGATACCATTACCTTTAATAAAGAATGGAAATACTATTACCAGGCAAAACCTCAGTATAGTGTGCAACAAATGAAAGGTAAACAGGTAATATCTTCTTTGGGAGATGAAATATATCAACAGGAAAATTCTATTACCGGAGAAAAAAATGATATAACATTATTTACCGATAATGGAAATGGAACCTATCAATATGTTTTTGATAATCCGGTATTCTGCCAGGCAAAATCCTATAATTTTGCGCTTAAGGCATATGAAGAATATATAAACAACCGTCTATCACCTGTTCAAACAGATGTGGTTCCGGTGCAAGGAGGATTGGCTAAAATTACCAATACCATAGCATTAACTCCTCCCGAACCAATAGAACTCGATAGCATAGGCGAAGCTGTATACACCTTTACGGCAGGTGCTCCCGACCTTACAAACGGTATTAAATCATTAAGCTCGGTTGTAGAAATAGACGGCATTGGCTATGGCTGGAACCGGAATGAATCTGAAATACGGGCCTATGTATTAGGTTCCAAAACTACCGGAACAGACTTTATGACCGCAGGACCGGATAAAATTACAGCTGTTGTGCATGATCCTCCGGGAAGCCTGAGTTATGCATACCTTGAAAAAGGAACCACGATAACCAAAACACAATCTCTTTCGGCCACGGGAGGCATAACCCTCGAAGCCGGAACAGAAATAGACCTTGGCGCTAAAGTAACCACCTTTGTAGGATTAGGCGCCGGGGTAATTACCGACACCGAAGTAATTGCAGAAGTGGATGCCGGTGTAGAAACATCTACCTCCTTTAAATACGGTAACGAAACCGAAGAAGTGACGACCTTTACCGAACGGTTCGAAACGTCTGATGACCCATTGTATGTGGGACATGCGGGTGATGTATTTGTTGGAAACTCTACCAACATACAATATGGCTTGACCAATTCCATTAGCATACTAAAAGCAAGTCAGGTAATAGACCCGGCCGAAAATATTATTTATCCCGAAAACGGGTATGCTGATGATGATTTTGTAATAGCCAAATCACAAGGATTAGCTTTTGGCCAGACATTCGGAACACGCTTTGCTTATACCGAAGTAGAATTGGAACAAATAATGATACCCAAATGGCAAAATACATTGAAACTTTTATTGCTTCCAATACCGCCCGAAGAAGTAGATGTAAATACCATACCGCGTCCGGTATATTGTACTAATTTGCCGGGTACAGACAATAACTTCGGTAAAAAGAATACCGATAAAGATGCATTCGGAGCGAGTGCAGTTACATCCGATAAATATCACGACGGGCCAAGTTATACAACCGTATTCCCGGCCGGTTATCTGGAATCGGAGGCCATGAAATCCTATGTAGATTCCATTATCTATTACAATAATCAAATAGAACGATGGACAGAAGTATTGGCCAACAATGAGAAAGAAAAGGTAGAAATGAGACTTATTGGTAATTACAGTTTTGGTAGTGGAGGAAAAATAGAATACTCCAATACCCGTTCTGCTACCAAAACCGATTCGTATGACTTTTCATTTGTAATCAGTCCAAGTGTAGGGTTGCGTGCAGGAACAGAAATCTGCGGTATAGAAATGGTCGTTAATGCTAAAACAACAACATCTATTGGAACGGACGACTCATGGTCTGAAGGACCAGAAGAATCGAAAACAGTAGGATTTGTACTGCAAGAAGAAGGGTATGGTGACCAGATTTCTGTTGACTATGTTTGGACAGAATCGGGTACCATT
>JAVBUB010000172.1:0-51559 GCA_031555675.1 Paludibacteraceae bacterium
GTTGTTTCAGGATTACCGAACATCACTCCGATTTTTTCACGCAACTGATTGATAAAGATACAAGAGGTATTTGTTTTATTGATATTGGCAGTTAATTTACTAAGAGCTTGTGACCTCAGACGTGCCTGAAGTCCCATTTTAGAATCACCCATGTCGCCTTCCAGTTCGGCTTTAGGGGTTAGTGCTGCTACGGAGTCGATAACTACAATATCTACCGCAGAGGAGCGAATAAGTTGGTCGGCAATTTCCAATGCCTGTTCTCCGCTGTCTGGTTGAGATATTAATAAGTTTTCGATATCAACGCCCAATTTTTCTGCGTAAAAACGGTCAAAAGCATGTTCCGCATCAATAATAGCAGCAATGCCACCAGCTTTTTGCGTTTCGGCAATAGCATGGATAGCCAATGTTGTTTTACCGGAAGATTCGGGTCCGAAAATTTCAATCACACGTCCGCGGGGGTAACCTCCCACACCTAATGCCAGATTTAAACCAACAGAACCAGTTGAGATAACAGAAATTTCTTCTATTTTGTTATCACCCATCTTCATGATGGTACCCTTTCCATGGTCTTTTTCTATCTTTTCCATTGCCAGCTGCAATGCTTTTAATTTTTCTAAGGAAGGTTTATTTGGTTGTATTTCTTCGTTTTTCGCCATTTTAAGAGTAAGAATTTTAATTATAAATAAGTTTGATTTTGCTTTACCAAAGATACGAATTTTATTTTTTATAAATACAAGGGAAATTCAGAATATAAAATCTAAGTTTTCAACAAATTCCTTAATTTTTAGGATTAAACAATAATGATAAATAAAGTTGTTTGCAAAAATAATATTTGAATTTTTATCTGCAAACAAAACGATTGTTTATTTTATTTAAAATTTGGACAGACTTTTAATTGTTTTACAAACAATTATCTAATCATTTATTTGACAAACAACAACTTTTTTTTGTTTCTTTCTAAATTTATCACGGATTAAGATATTATAAAATTAACAGAAATAGATTCTTTGGTCATTTATTCATTTGAAAGGATTCATTGTTTAGATCAGTTATTTGGTAAGAACATTGAAGAATTAAAGCATTTCAGAATAACTTCGAATTATTCTCTGTCCTTTTTCTTTTTATCAAAAAATATAACGACATTTGCAGTCAAAATTTCAATAAATGTCTGCCAAACCAGAAATAAATTCACTGGAAACCGAACCAATCCTTTCACTGCTTCTCCGGTATTCTATCCCTGCCATTATAGGAACAACTGCGGCTTCTTTATATAATATTATAGACCGTATTTTTATTGGTCAGGGCGTGGGGCATCTGGCCATTTCGGGGTTGGCTTTGACTTTTCCGCTCATGAATCTTGGGATAGCTTTTGGTACACTGGTTGGCGTAGGAGCGGCTTCTGTTACTTCCATTCGCCTGGGAGAAAAGAAAAGGGAAGAAGCCATTAATATATTAGGTAATGCGTTTATACTCAACATTATTATCGGTCTGCTATACGGAATAACCGTACTTTGTTTTCTAGATAAAATTTTATTTGCTTTTGGGGCAAGCCGTGATACACTGCCATATGCCAAAGAGTTCATGCAGATATTGCTGATGGGAAATGTAATTAGCCATGTGTATTTTGGACTCAACAATATCATGAGATCATCTGGCTATCCTCAGAAATCTATGATAACGATGCTGATAACGGTTGCACTGAATTTAATATTGGCACCAATATTCATTTTCTGGTTTAAATGGGGAATAAAAGGTGCTGCTATAGCTACGGTTCTTGCGCAGTTTGCAGGAATGTTACAAGTTATTTGGCACTTTCTACAAAGAGGGAGCAGTGTTCATTTTACAAGAAAATGTTTCAAGTTACGGTTCAGTAATATTTCGGCTATATTCTCCATAGGGTTGTCACCCTTTATGATGCATATATGCGCGGCCATTGTTATTATGATTATGAACGGAAGTCTGGTACAATATGGCGGTGATATGGCCGTAGGCGCCTATGGTATTATTAATAGTGTGGTAGGTTTGTTTGCTATGATCATAGTAGGACTAAACCAAGGCATGCAACCCATTGTGGGATATAATTACGGAGCCGGAATTTATACAAGGGTATTGAAAACTTTCAAATATGCTGTTATTGTAGCCACTGCCATCACAACCACCGGGTTTCTGATAGGTATATTTTTTCCACACCTGATCGCGTTGTCTTTTACGAATCATGCTGGTTTGGTAAATTTGGCAACCAGAGGTTTAAGAATAACCGTTTTATTGTTGCCTATTGTAGGGTTTCAAATGGTTACTTCCAATTTCTTTCAGGCTATTGGCAAACCGAAGATATCAATATTTCTGACACTATCCAGACAGGTGTTGTTTTTGATTCCAGCCTTGTTTGTTTTGCCGCTCCTTTTTGGTTTGGATGGTGTTTGGATGGCCGCACCCGTTTCCGATTTTGTTGCGTCTTTAACAACATTATTGGTGTTACGTGTGCAACTCAAAAAACTAAAAACCTCATCATTTACTCAGAAATAATTCAGGATTTTGTAAGTCTTTTTCCAGCCAGATCATGAAATACAGTACTGTTTTGTCATTTTCTTCCGGATCAGCATATATCTTTCCTATTTTTTGCTTGGCTGTAACTTTATCTCCTTCTTTCACGTAAATATCCGTTAAGTTAGAGTAAACAGTTCTGTAATTACCATGGCGTACAATAACCGCGTTGTTATTTCCTGGAATAGAGAACCGCTGACTTACAACACCTTCGAATACGCACCGTGCATCGGCTCCTTTTTGGGTCTGAATATAAATTCCTTTATTATTTACGACCACAAGCGGCAATACAGCATGGGGTTGCTGGCCGAACTTTCCGGTAATAACTCCTCTTTCTACAGGCCAGGGCAATCTGCCTTTGTTCTTTTCAAAGTTTCCGGCAATAAGCTGTTCTTCTTTGGTCATCGGAATTTCGCCTTTGGCAGGAGGTGGTGTCCCTTTTTTCTTCGCTTCTGCTTCTGCCCTTTCTTTGGCTTTGCGTTCTTCTTCGGCAATCAATTTAGTAATCTTGTCATTTAGATCATCCATCTGTTTTTGCTGCGTTTTTAATTGTTTCAGCAGGTCTTTTTCCTGTTTTTTCAAATTGGTAATCAACGATTGCTGATTATTTTTTTCTTCTGTTAAACGCACATTTTCTATTTCTCTCTTTTTCAAAACATCTTCCCGTTCGACCTTGCGTTTCTCCAACTCTCCCAGTTGTTGGTTTAAATTGATAGTCAATGCTTCTATCTCTTTTGCCTGTTCTTTCCGGTAGTTCGAAAATTCCTGCAAATAGCGAAGTCGGCGATAAGATTGACTGATGGTTTGTGCAGAAAGTATAAACATCAATTTGTCATGAGAGTTGCTTCTTAAGTACGTGCGGTACATCAGTTGCGCGTACTCTTGTTTCAGCGACTCCAATTGTGTTTGTTGCTTTCCTATTTCGTCTCTTAAATCAAAAATATTAGCATCCAACAATTTAATTTCTTCGTTAATCTGAGAAATCAGGGTTTGTCTTTCTGTTATCTGTTCTGTTAGTATGCTCAGTTTGTTGAGCGAAGAGCTGGTTGTCTGTTTATTTTGCTCCAACAGCTTGCTGGTCATTTCCAATCTTTCCAGCGTTTTTTTCTGTTCCAATTTGAGATTGTTAATCGCCTTAGTTTGTGCATTAACAGTAATTGCAGAAAAAAATAGAACAAATAATATGATTAAGATCCGCTTTGTCATGAAGCTTAAAATTTAAAATTTTCAATATTACCTTTGCTGTATTTGACCGGAATAGAAAAACTCATGTTCATCGGTGAATCAAATTCAACTTTAGAAATATTGAATTCTATCCGCTGTTGCTGCCTCCCATTTATGGTTGTTATTGCTATTTTATGAGGAAAATTAATACGGCCCTCCTTTGCAAAGTTTTCATATTCGCATATCAGGGAATAGGGGTTTATTTTGTCTGTTAATATTGTTTTTTCGAGTTCCTGAAATTTATTTATGATAAATATATGATCAAAAGACAAGGAGTTTTCATTTGTTTTTATTTCATAACTTTCGGGTGGAAATACGGCTGCATTGAACATCTCTTTGGATAGTTCCGGCTTCTGCGTTCCGGCTAAGAACAGTTGGTTGCTCAGCAACCCCTGTATAATGTTGAAGTCAAATTCAATCCCCGTAATTTTTTTGAATTCTTTTGCGTTTGTAATGTAATATTGGGAATTAATCCGATCTAATACTACAATGCTATCAGGAGTAATTTGCATCCTTGCCATTTCCAATCCGGGGAATAGTTGGATTGACATCAGCATTGTACTATCCTTTATAAGTTTGATAAATCCTTTAGCGCTTACCGGCTGGTTATTTATATTAATACTGATGGTAACGTTGTTGATATTTAATGATTTGAAATCAGCTTGTTTGGTTATAAGGTAATCAAAAATATTAGAAATATCTGTTGTACTAATTACTGCTGTTTTTTTCGTGCTATGGCAACCGGAAAAAAAGCAAGCACTGCTTAAGACCAAAAGCAACAGGCTACTGGTTTTAAGCTTGTGATAGAAAAATAAAAATTTCATTTTCATTTGAAATCTGTAAAGATATTATTCGATATATTCCTGTTTCTCAATTTTAAGAGGCAATGTAGTTGATTTATTTCCCATTTCGAGAGATTTTTTCCACATTTCTACGGCTTTTTCTATATCGCCTGTCTTATAAAGCACATCTCCGTAATGTTCTATGATAACATCACTACTATCGCCTCCGTATTTAATGGCTTCCTCGATATAGCGTTTGGCCAGGTTAAAATATCCTTGTCGAAAAAGTACCCAGGCATAAGTATCCAAAGTAGTACTATTACTTGGATCGTATTTTATACATTCTTTGATCATTATTTCTGCTTTTTGCAGGTCTTTTTTCTCTTCGGCCAGATAGTAACTATAATTGTTAAGCACATGCCTGTTCATGGGATTATTCTGCAAGGCCTTTTCATAGTTGTCAAAGGCGGCATCTTTATCTTGTTTTTCAAAATAACTATCTCCTAGTTGTCCGTAGAATTCCGATTTAGAAGATTCTTTTCCTTCCGGAACGAGTGCAAGGCCTTTTTGATAAGCAACTATGGCTTTATCGAGTTGTTTAAGTTGAAAATAAGCTATTCCCTGATACAAGTACCATTCTGGAACTTCCGGAAAAGCAGCTATGGCTTTATTGGCTATATCAATGACATCTTCCATTTTATCTTGTCGGATTTTGATGTCTATAATGCTTCCAAAGGCTTGTTTGCTCTTCGGGTCAATGTCTAATACGGTTTCAAGTTCTTTCAATGCGTCGTCATCGCGTTCCATCGCCATTAAATAAGCAGCGTAATAAAAATGTATTTCAATTACATTCGGATGAATTTCCAATAATGTTTCAAATAATCCGGGAGTTCTCTTTTCCCATTTATCCAAACCATCCAAAAGGTTTAAATACCGGTCTAAAATACCTATTTTTGTTTCAATGTCTATGTTCTTACTCCGGAGCACGTAATCCATTTCAGCAATCGCTTTATCTTGCTCTTCTGTTTTTTCATAATATTCGGCCATTGATAAACGGCCTAATCCATTGTCCGGATCTTGTGATAACGCATAGGTGTAAAACTCATAAGCACGTGGCAAATCATTATTTTCGAAATAGAGATTTCCTCTTAGAATACGGTATTTCATATCTCTGGGAAATTTATTCATCAGGACATCTATTTCTTTTATTGCTTTCTTGTCTTCTTTTAGATTTGAATATATGCGGTATTTTTCGAATGATATTTCTTCGCTGATCCCTTGTTTTTTTTCTATTTTGTTCAGAATTGCAATAGCATTGTCATATCTCTGTTGTTTCATATATAGCTCAATCAGATTATAACTTAGATCTTCTTTTTCGGGATGCTTTTTTAAAGCATATTCATAAACAGATGTAGCTGTTTTGATATCTCCGATAGCTAGATATAAATTGGCCAGATTAACCTGATACCAAATATTTTCATTGTCTAGTTTAACGGCACTTGTCAGATAGAAAATAGCATAATCTACATTACCTATACTCATATAGATATTGGCAAATTCATACATTAAAGCAGGTTCCGTATTGTTGATATGATAGCACTTGGTAAGTAATTCAATAGCAATATCATAATTTTCTATTTCCCTTTGACGAACAGCCTCATGGTAATAATAAGAAAATTTCCGCTCGTTAGTTTCAGAGATTTCTTCAGAAGCTATTTTTTTCTCAGTTTTTTTTTTACTGGCGTAAGATATGGCAGGTATTGCTACCAACAGCAGTAAAAGAAATAAGATTCTGCTTTTTATATATCTCATATTGGACGTTGTATAAAACATTTAGATATCTATTGGGCTGTAAATTAAAACTTAATGACTAAGGTTGTCCGAGAAATTACTTGATCATTAAACCAAATTTGAGAATGAATGTTCCGGCTTTAGTTCTTTCCGGTATGCCCGAAGCCACCAGCGCCTCTTTCTGTTTCGTTTAATACTTTTACTTCAACCCATTCTACCTGCGAGTGTGCGGAAATAACCATCTGGCAGATTCTTTCTCCATTCTCAATGATAAAATCTTCATTGGAAAGATTTATAAGTATAACGCAAATTTCTCCTCTATAGTCTGCGTCAATTGTTCCCGGAGAATTTAAAACCGTAATTCCTTTTTTGATAGCCAAGCCGCTTCTTGGCCTGATTTGGGCTTCATACCCTTGGGGTAGTTCAATAAAAAGACCAGTTGGAACTAATTTTCTTTCTAATGGTTTTAGCGTAATGTTTTCTTGAATATTGGCTCTTAAATCCATTCCGGCAGATAGACTTGTGGCATACTCGGGTAAACTATGAGCCGATTGGTTAACTATTTTTATTTTCATTATTTTAGATTTTAATTGAGAATTCGATTGTGAATCGACTGTTATGACTTGCGAAGTTAGCTATTTTCTTTTAAAGTTTAATCTCGCAATAGTCGAAAAATGAAAAAGCTACTTAAAAAATTAGTAGCTAAGTATATGGTAATATTGAGTCAACGGATTAACTGCCTATTACGTATTTTGTAAGTTTTGAGAATTATTTGACTTCTTGATCGAAAAAAAAGTCACAACGTCGGTTTAGCGGATAACTACTTGCCGGTTGAGGTATTTTTCCCATACCATTGGCAATAATTCTAGCAGAGCCTATGTCGTAGGTTTCAACAAGTTCTTTTTTAGTTTCCAAAGCGCGTAATCCACTTAGCTTTATGTTATATTGCTGTGATCCTACATTGTCGGCATATCCTCTGATTTCCAACTTTAACTTGCGGTTTTTAGCCATTTTGGCAGCAATTCCTTTTATTATATCCTTAGATTTATCATCTAGCTCATATTTGTTGAACTCGAAAAAAACAGAAGGTATTTTTCCGATCATGTCCAATGGAATAGGTTCTCCCCAATAATTAACGTAGGAACCAAGGAGTGTGTTGGGCGATTTATCCCTGTAGTCAGGTACACCATCATTATCTGAGTCTATCCCGGACTCAAGTTCATAATTAACATTTGTATGTGTTGGCTGAGAGCTACTTTTACAAGAAAATATAGTTATTCCCATCAAAAATACAATGAAAAGAGATAGTATATTTTTTGTATCATTCATAATGCAATGTTTTAGCAGTACAAGACAAGCTAATACTATTTTTCGTTTTTTGTTAAAAAGTATATATAAGTGGCAATACGAAAATAAATATTTTTTTTAAGAATTCAAATAATTTTAATAAAAAAAGCAATGTGAAATTTTCACATTGCTTTTTTGTCTGTTTGAGATTTAATTTTACTTATCGAAAAGGAAATCGCAACGACGATTCAGAGGATATCTGCTAGCTGGTTGAAGAATTTTACCTAAACCATTAGCGATAATTCTTGATTCTTCAATTTTATATACTTCAACAAGTTCTTGCTTAGTAATTAAAGCGCGTTTTGTACTTAACTTGATGTTGTAGTCAACAGTTCCTTCATTATCTGCGTAGCCTCTGATTTCAACCTTCAGATTTGGATTTTGTGACATCTTCAAAGCTACTTCCTGAATAATACTTTTAGATTTCTGGTCTAGATTAGATCTGTCGAAATCAAAGAATATAGATGGAATATTAGTTGTCATGTCGAATGGAAGAGCTTCTCCCCAATAGTTTACGTATGATCCCGGAGGTGTATTCGGTTCTCTATCTCTGACATCTGGAACACCATCGCCATCGGAATCCGGACCTTCAAACTGTTGTTTAATATAGTCGTCCAAATTATCCAATTTGTTTTTCAAATTATCAACATCGCCTTTGGTTGGAGTTGTTTGTTCAAGAGTATTGACTTTTTTATCCAATTCTTTTACACGAGTCATGATGCTATCCATTTTTTCAGCATAATCACCGTTGTATGTATCGTAATCAATATTTCTGATATGCTCATGTTTAGAGGTGCCAAATTTATATCTAAGACCTAACATAGAGCTGAAAATAGCATCATTTGTATTTCCTTTGATGTGATTAGCAGCTTCAAGGTTATCTTTGTTAAACATGCGGTATTGATTAGACCAGCTTAACGCAAGATATTTAGTGAAATTGTATTCCAAATTAATTCCTGCAACAAAAGCTGCTGCTTGTCCATTGTCTATTTTATGAGGAGTAGCGGAAGCAGGGGTCTTGGTTGATTCTGATTTATAAAACCCAATCCCTAGACCTAAATCGGCATATATGCTCCATTTAACATGGTCGCGGTGGTTATAAAATAAGTTAGATAGGTTAAATGATAAATACACAGAAGGAAAGTGCATGGTTCCTGTGAATTCAGTATTGTCTGTGTCTGCACCCATTTGCAGGTAATTATATTCAATACCGATTCCCCAACGAGGAGTAAATGATCCTTCTACACTGGCTCCTAAACCAAGTTTAGTAGCGCCTTGCGGAATAAATTGGTTATATTCTTGTAAAACGTCTCCATCAAATAAAGATATGCCACCTTTGCCCATTACAGACCAGTTGCTGAATATCTTTTTCTCGGCTCTTTCTCTCTTTACTTCCTTGGAGATCGTTACGGTTTCAGTTTCAGTTTCACTTGTTGTTTCTTGCGCAAATAAAGGAGAAACAACGATAAACAAACTAAGAAATAATGAAGTTAAACTTTTTTTCATGTCTTTTTTAATTATATGACAAATAAATTTTTTAGATATATTATGTATCAACTTTTTATAGAGTGCAAATTTACATATAATTTTCATATTAAACATTTTTTTTTGTAAAATGTTTAATCAATAGCAAAATATTATTACTTAAAATGGAAAGAATGGCATAAATTGAATATTTTTGTAACAAAATACATCATGTGGATAAATTGCGTTTTTTTAGCTTAGCCAGTGGAAGCAGTGGTAATTGTTATTTTATAGGAAATGCCAGTCATGGTATTTTAATTGATGCCGGTATTGGTGTGCGTACCATTAAGAAAAGGCTGAAGGATTTCGGATATGGGATAGAGAATATCTTGGCTGTTTTTGTTACGCATGACCATTTTGATCATATTAAATCCGTGGGTGTGTTGGGCGAAAAGTATCACTTGCCGATATATTCAACAGAAAAAGTATTGGATGGCATTAATAAAAATTATGGCGTTACTGAAAAATTATATGGATGTAAACGTTTTCTTAAAATAGAAGAAAAAACGATCATAGCAGAGTTTTCTATTACCTCATTTCCTGTATCTCATGATGCTACGGAGAGTTTGGGCTATATTATAGAATACAAAGGAGCTAATTTTGCATTAGCCACGGATTTGGGGTATATATGTGAGCGGTGCTTGCCATATCTGAAACAGGCTAATTATTTGGTTATAGAGGCTAATTTTGATATGGAAATGTTGAATCACAGCCGTTATCCTATGTTTTTAAGAAATAGGATTCATGGAGAAAAAGGGCATTTGTGCAATGATGATACTGCTTCTTTTCTGGCGCAGCATTATCAGGGGCATTTACAATATATCTATTTATGCCATTTGAGTAAACAAAATAATACTCCCGAAAAAGCATATGATACGGTAAAAAGAGCCTTAGAAGGGAATGATGTTTATATTGGGAAAGATGTGGAGTTAGTGGTTTTACCACGTACCGATCCGAGTGAGATCTATATTTTTAATAAAGAATGGCTATAAAAATAGGTTGTACAACATGTTTTTTGGGTTTGCAGAATAAAAAATAAGTCCGATATTTGCCGCCGTTAAACTCAATCTTTTTTCCTTATTAGGACTAATACTAAAATAAAAAAGGGATTCTACAAAGGATCCCTTTTTTTATGTCGTTTAACGGCTTGCTTTATAATATAATGTAGACGATGTTTCTTTTATGAAGATTTTGTTGGAAACATCTTTAATTTGTTCATTGGTTACGGCTTGATATTTCTTCAATTCCAGTTGACTATTTTCTGCACTGTCAATTAGTTCATGATAAGCCAAATCGGATGCTTTACTAAGATAGTTCATATCTGAAAATATTTTATTTGACTCGAATTTGTTTTTTACTTTTTGTAATTCTTCGTCGCTAACCACGTGATCTATCAGCTGCTGAAGTTCTTCTTCAATCGCTTTTTCGACATCTTGCAGCGTAAATCCATTGGTAGGCTTAGCAACAAGATAAAACAATCCGGCATCAATATCTCCCGAAATGTAAGCATTAACGTCTGTTGCTATTTTCTTCTTTTTTACCAGCGATTGGTATAGCCTAGCAGAAGTGCCGTTTGATAGGATATCCGACAATAAATCAATACAAGGATAATTCTTGTCTTTTCTATCAGGCATTTTGTATACGCGATAAAAAGCATCTAATGGCACATTTCGCTCTACTTCTAAAAATTTGACTTCAGTTTGTTCCGGTTCCTGTGGTAGATTACGTTTGAGCTTTGGCTGGTAAGGGATTGGAGTATAATATTTTTCGACAAGTTCTATCGTCTTTTCAAAGCTGATGTTTCCGGTTACAGCAACAATAGCATTAGATGGAATATAATGAGCGTGAAAAAACTGTTTAACATCATTCAATGTCGCGTTTTCAATATGCGAAATATCTTTACCGATAGTACACCAACGGTAAGGATGAACTTTATATGCCATGTTCCGGATAAGAGCGGCAACATCGCCATAAGGTTGGTTGAGGTTACGCTGTTTGAATTCTTCTATCACTACCTGCTTTTGATTATCGAGATTGCGTTGCGAAAAGTCGATTCCTCGCATCCTGTCTGCTTCCAGCCAGAACCCGATTTCAGCATTTTGATGAGGCAAGGTAATATAATAGTTGGTAATGTCATTATTAGTCCATGCATTGCTTTCTCCACCTGCTTTTTGTATTATGCCATCAAAATCCGGAATACGCTCGGTGCCTCCAAACATCAGATGTTCGAATAAGTGTGCAAAGCCGGTTTTCTCCGGATCCTCGTCCCGGGCGCCTACATTATATAAAGTATTAATGGCAACAAGTTGGGTAGTGGCGTCTTCGTAGTGAACAACCCGAAGTCCATTGGAGAGTATGTGGCGGTTTATTTGCATGGTTTACATTTTATTATATTTGTTAATTCGCAAGCAACCAATCTAAAACATTAATCTGTTTTACACCGTTTCTCGAACCTGTTTCATAATCCATCGTCAGCAGAATTTTTTCGTTGTGGTCGGGAATTTTGTCGAAAGGTGTAAGTGCCCGTGTCAAAGTTTCAGAATTTTGTACGCTTTGTGCTACTTGATAATAAACCGTGTATCCATCTTTGTTTCGAGCTACAAAATCGACCTCAACATTGTCAACTTTGCCTATCCACAGCTGATTCCCTCGTCTTAGCAACTCCAAATAAACCACATTTTCAAGCAAATGCCCCGCATCGTTAACCAAATCTTTACCCAGCAAAGCGTTGCGAAGTCCCGTATCAACAAGATAATATTTTTCCTGCGTTTGCAAATGCTGTTTTCCTTTCACGTCATATCTGTTCACTTTGTAAAATAAAAATGCCTCAGTAAGCGTGTCGATATATCTCGAAACAGTTTTATTATCAATGCTTTTATCTCTATTTTTTAATACATTGGCTATATTTGTGGGAGAAACAGACGAACCGATAGAATCGACTAGAAAATTAACCACCTCATTATATGAATGTTCTGAATTTATTCTGTATCGTTTCAAAATATCATTTTCATAGATATTCTTGAAAACCGTTTGCAAATATTGATAGGCATAAGAATTATTTGCCATTGACAGGCGGGCTGCTTCGGGAAAACCACCTGTGGCAATAAATTCGGAAAAGGTTTTTGCCTGATTGTCGTTTTTCTCTGTAAATTCCAAATATTCGGCAAAAGAGAAAGGCAAAACATTGATTTCAAAGGCTCTGCCGGTAAGCAATGTAGCCAATTCGCTCGAAAGCAGGTAAGCGTTTGAGCCTGTAACATACAAATCAACATCGGGATGCACAAACAAGCCTTCGAGCAGTTTTTCAAATTGTACTACATTCTGAACTTCGTCTAAAAAGACATAATTTATTGTGCCTGCCGAAAGCAATTTGTTGATGTATTCATACACTTCCAACCAATTTTTTTCAGCAAGAAATCGAAATTCCGGCACATCAAAATTGATGGATAAAATTTTCGCCTCCGGATTTTCTTTATGTAATAAATCTTGATATTGCAACAATAAAGTTGACTTTCCACAACGTCGCACGCCTGTAACAACCTTTATCAAATTCTGCTCCCGCAAATTTCGCAATGTTTCTAGATAATATGCACGAACTACTTGCTTCATTTTCTCAACAATTAAAAACTTACAACACAAAAATAACGAATTTTCCTAAAACTGCAAATTTTTTACAAGTTTTAGGAAAATAAATATATAAATCTTCCTAAAATTTTTTAATTTCGATAAGTTTAAGGAAAATATATATAAAAAAATTCCTGAAATTTACAGAATGATATAAGTTTCAGGAATTTGAGTTTTTGAATCATTTATAAGTCAAACAGCATCTTTTGTTCTGCAAACACTCCTGTGTCTGTCGCACAAATGAAATACATGAAGCTATGCTGAACACTTTAGCTTGTTTTTATTACTATGCTTAACGAGGGAGTATTGTCGGTTGATTTGCATTTCTCATTAAAAAAAGCACACGGAATACACAGAATAAACAGAAGTTGGATGTTTTATCCGTGTGTTTCTGTATAGTCCGTGTATTCCGTGTGCTATTAGAATTACTTTTTATTTTTCTCTATCCATTTCTTAGCATTCACAAAAGCTTCGATCCATGGAGTGACCTGATCGGTGTTTTTGCGGTCTTGCGGATAATATGCCCATTGCCATGGGAAGATGGCGCGTTCCAGGTGAGGCATCATGGCCAAATGGCGACCGTCTGCAGAAGCGATACCTGCTACATTATAATGTGAGCCGTTCGGGTTGGCCGGATAACCTTCATAAGAATATTTGGCTATGATATGATAATCGGGTTCGTTTTTAGGTAACCAGAAATTTCCTTCACCGTGTGCCACCCAAATACCGATTTTAGAACCGGATAGCGAGCCAAACATCACCGAATCGTTTTGAGGAATGTCTACACCCACAAAGTTTGATTCGAATTTATGTGATTTGTTATGCAACATTTTAGGTTTAACCTCATGGTCAGGGTTAATCAATCCTAATTCTACCATTAACTGGCAACCGTTGCAAATACCCAGACTTAGGGTGTCGGGACGTTTGTAGAAATTATCCAGGGCTTTTTTCGCTTTTTCGTTGTATAAGAATCCTCCGGCCCAACCTTTGGCGGAGCCTAATACGTCTGAGTTGGAGAACCCGCCGCAGAACACCACAAAGTTTACATCTTCCAATGTTTCGCGTCCGGAAACAAGATCGGTCATATGAACGTCTTTTACATCAAATCCGGCCAAGTACATGGAATAAGCCATTTCGCGTTCGCCATTCGTTCCTTTTTCACGGATAATAGCCGCTTTGATGCCACTTGGTTTTCTGTCGGCAACCAAGTTATACTGGCTTAGTTTTCCGGTAAACGATTTGTTGAACTGATATTGCAGCGGTTGTCCCTTATAGTTCTCGAAACGTGCTTTGGCGCAGGCTTCTCCGCTTTGTTTTCTATCTAACAGATAAGAAGTTTTGTACCAAAGGTCGCGTAGATAATCAATATTGAACAAGTAGTTCTCATTGTTTTTATCAATAGATATGGTGCGCTCTTCTATTGGAGTGGCTATTTTAGCAAATCCTATACCATTATCTTGTAATATTTTCTCAACAGATTTGGTGTCTTTTACCTGAATAAGAATTCCCGGGTTTTCGGCAAACAGGATTTTAACCAAATCGGTTTCGGCCAATTCGTCAACATTGACTTTTAATCCTCCGGTTGCATTGGCAAAGCACATTTCGAGCAATGCGGTAAGCATTCCACCCGCAGAAATATCATGTCCGGCTAAAATCAGGTTTTTGTTGATTAATTCCTGAACCGTATTGAACGCGTCTGCAAAATATTCAGAGTCGGTAACAGTCGGTACTTCATTTCCTAATTTATTAAGACATTGCGCGAAAGCGGAACCTCCTAATTTGAAGTTATCAAAAGAAAAATCGATAAAATAAATGGCGGTATTATTGTCTTTTACCAATACAGGGCTAACGATTTTCTTAACATCGGAAACTTCTCCGGCAGCTGAAATAATAACCGTTCCGGGTGAGAATACCTTGTCGTTACCATATTTTTGGGTCATAGAAAGCGAGTCTTTTCCTGTGGGGATATTGATTCCCAACGCGCAGGCAAAATCAGAACAGGCTTCTACCGCTTTATATAAACGAGCGTCTTCGCCTTTGTTTCTGCAAGGCCACATCCAGTTGGCGCTTAATGAAATGCTTTCTATTTTGTTGGTTAGTGGTGCAAATACAAGGTTGGTCAAAGATTCGGCAATAGCCATTACCGAACCTGCGGCAGGATCTATCATGGCTACTTGCGGCGCGTGTCCGATAGAAGTAGCGATACCTACCGTTCCAGTATAATCCAATGCTACGGCACCTAAGTCGCTCAACGGCAATTGAATTTCTCCCTGGCATTGCTGGCGGGCTATTTTACCTGTTACCGAGCGGTCTACTTTGTTGGTTAACCAGTCTTTACAAGCCACCGCTTCCATTTGCAATACATTTTCGATGTATTCGTGAATCTGGGCGTTGGTGTATTGAGGTTCGGCAAAAGTTTCTTCTACCGTTTCGTCGCGCATGTATGTTTTGGGTGCTTTACCGAAAAAGTCTTCCAACGCCATGTCGATAGGACAAGCGCCGTCTTTTTGTTCAAATACGAAACGCATATCGTTGGTTGTTTCACCCACTACATACATGGGTGAACGTTCGCGGTCGGCTATTTTACGAATGCTTTCAACGCTTTCTTCAGGGATTAGTAATCCCATGCGTTCTTGCGATTCATTCCCTACAATTTCTTTGGCAGATAGGGTAGGATCACCTACAGGAAGTTTATCCATTTCTATTTTACCTCCGGTAGCTTCTACCAATTCGGAAAGACAGTTGAGATGGCCACCCGCGCCGTGGTCATGGATAGAAACAACAGGATTATCGTCGGATTCGGCCAAAGTACGGATAACGTTCGCGGCGCGTTTTTGCATTTCGGGGTTAGCGCGTTGCACGGCGTTTAACTCGATGCCGCTGGAATATTGTCCGGTATCTACGCTTGATACGGCTCCACCTCCCATTCCGATTCGGTAGTTATCTCCACCCAATACCACTACTTTTTCTCCGGGTTTAGGTTCACCTTTCAAAGCGTCGCGTTGGTTAGCGAAACCAACACCTCCGGCCAACATGATTACTTTATCGTAACCGTAGTTTTTATCGTTTTCGGTATGTTCAAAAGTGAGTAAAGAACCGCAGATAAGCGGTTGGCCAAATTTGTTTCCAAAATCGGAAGCTCCGTTAGAAGCTTTTATCAAAATCTGTTCGGGTGTTTGATACAACCATTGGCGTTCTTTGTATGGTTTTTCCCATTCGCGGCCTTCTTCGGTACGTGGGTAGGAAGTCATGTAAACAGCAGTTCCGGCGATAGGCAATGATGCTTTTCCACCGCCCAAACGGTCGCGGATTTCACCTCCGGTTCCGGTAGAGGCGCCGTTAAAAGGCTCAACTGTTGTAGGGAAGTTATGTGTTTCGGCTTTCAGTGAAATGACCGATTTGATTTTCTTTACCTGAAAATAATCGGGTTTATCGCCGCTGGCAGGTGCAAATTGTTCAATTTCTGGCCCTTGGTTAAAGGCTACATTATCTTTATAGGCAGAAATGAGGTCATTCGGATTGACTTCCGATGTTTTTTTAATCAGTTTAAATAAAGATGATTCTTTTTCTTCTCCGTCAATGACGAATATACCGTTGAAGATTTTATGGCGACAGTGTTCCGAGTTCACTTGAGAAAAACCGAATACTTCGCTGTCTGTCAGTTTTCTTCCATATTTTTTGCTGACATCGTTCAGGTAGTCTATTTCATCCTGACTTAGCGCCAATCCTTCTTTTTCGTTGTAAGCTTTAATGTCATCTATGTAAACAATCGGATCCGGAGTTTTGGTAATGGTAAAAATATCTTGTCCGAGATTTTCATAAATGCGTTGTAGCATAGAATCATGTTCAGCTTCTTTGTCTTTTACTGCAAAGAACTCTTCGATGCGTGATATATTTCCGCTTAGCCCCATGTTTTGGGTAATTTCCACGGCATTGGTACTCCATGGAGTAATCATTTCGCGGCGTGGACCTACAAAAAATCCTTCAACAGATTCTTTTTCGATGAGTTTGGCATCACCAAAAAGCCATACTAATTTTTCGATATCAACAGGAGAAAATTTGCTTGCAGTTTCTACCGCGTAGAGGTTTCCGGCAGAAGGTTGGAAGAATAAAATCATGCTTTATTTTCGGTATAAATTATTTTTTGCAAAAATAGTTATTTTAATTTAGAATTTAGAATGAAGAATGAAAAAACTACCTTTGCAAAAAATATTTAGAAGTGTCGAAAATATAAATGAGGTTCGGTGCCTTTTTTTAAATCATCAAAAAATATGAAGAAAAATCTGATTGCTTTGTTGCTTCCCTTATTGGTGGCATCATCTCTTTGTGCGCAAAAGACAATAAAGCAGGAAAAATTTGGAATCTCCGGAAAATTTGGTATCTCTTTATTCGATGGCGATATAGAAAAAAATAATTCGCTTCTCCCTCAATCTGAATTGAAATTTGCCGCCGGGCTTTCTGCCGGATATTATTTTATTCCTCAACTTGGCCTTATCGCCGAATATATGTACCTTCCGTATCGCGCAAATCTATCCGGTTTGAAGTTTTCGGGCGTAACGCAATCTGCTATCTTATATCTTTCTGTCAATGTGCTTAATATTTTTAAAAATGGACGGAACCAAAGATGGAATATCTATATCAATCCCGGTATCGGATTATCATTTTATGATTCGAAATCTACCTTAAATCCATATGGAGAACCAAAGCAAGTAAGCGATATGTCTATGACTTATCCGGTGGAATTTAGTTTTGAATATAGCTTTACTAATTATTTTGCCATATTATGGAATGCCCAATACCGTTTTTATGATAAGGATAATTTTGAAGCCATGCGTGATTTGCAAGGTAATTCGGAAGATGGATTATATGTTTCTACTATCTCTCTTAAATATAAATTCCATAAAAAGCCCAAGAGATCATTTCCCAGAAGTTTTTGCAGGTAATACGATGTTGTGCACAGGATACTATTTCATGATATTGATAGATATTTGCTTCGCGATATGTGTTGATATTAATTGACTTTAATAGTTTTCTGGTTATACGAATGTATTTCTTAATATCCTAACATCAATAAATATCTATGAATATCGGTAATATAGTATACAAATGCTGAATTGCAGGAGTGATCGATACAATCAATTAAAAAAACTTTTCTTTGAAATACGTTTTTCAAAATAAATACGTTAAATAAAGACGTGCGGCTAGAAAATGAATACTCATAAATTATTGTAAATATTTTTTTTATACGTATATTTGCGGGATATTTTGAACAGTTATTTGCTTTAATCTGTTATGATCGAATACATCAAGGGAGATATAACCGAAATTAGTCCTGCTCATGTGGTAGTTGAGGTAAACAAGATAGGCTATTTTGTAAGTATATCGCTTAACACATATAGTGCATTGTCTGATAAAACTTCATGTAAACTATATATTTATGAAGCAATCAGGGAGGATGCGCATGTGTTGTATGGTTTTTTGGATAAGCCGGAGCGTCAGTTGTTTTTGCATCTCATTTCCGTGTCGGGCATTGGTGCCAATACGGCCAGAATGATCTTGTCTTCGTTGTCTGTAGTGGAGCTAGAAGAGGTAATAGCTTCCGGGAATGTGTCGATACTTAAGAGTATCAAAGGCATTGGAGCTAAAACGGCCGAGAGGGTTATTGTAGACCTGAGGGATAAAGTGAAAAGAACAACCGAGGAAAGCATCCTGACTACCCATAAAGATAACGAAACTAAAAATGAAGCACTAGCAGCTCTTGTCATGCTTGGATTTAACCAGTCTGCTTCACAAAAAGTAGTAAACAAGATATTGACGGAAAACCCGGTATTATCCGTAGAACAAGTATTGAAACAAGCATTGAAATTGTTGTAAATGATTTCAATTTATCATTTTACATTTTCGCTATTATTGACTGACTCAAAAAGAGAGAGGTTTTGAACATAGGATTTAAAAAAATAACATTGATACTCTTATGCGGGATATGTATTTATTCCGCGTTTGCTATTGCTGGCGAGATATCGGGAACAACTCCCGAAAGCAACACCAGTGATGATCTTATTTTTCCTATAGCCCCCAAAGAAGGAACTTCTACTCAGGAATTGCAGACAAAATCCTCTCCCATAGATCTAAGAGATCCCGAAAATATCCGTTCTACCGTAGAATATGATCCGGAAACCGGACATTACATCCTCCATACAAAAATGGGAGATGAAGATATTTCCAGCCCATATGTGCTTAATTCAGAAGAATTTAAGCAGTATAGTATGCAAAAATCCATGCAGGACTACTGGAGGCAGAAAAATGCAGCGGAACTCCGTGATGGAAAGGATAAGTTTGACCTGACCAACATACAGGTTGATATTGGAAAAGGTGACTTGATATTTGGACCTGGAGGTATTCAGGTAAAAACACAAGGCTCGGCGGAATTGAAATTTGGATTCAAAAAAAATAAAGTGGATAATCCAACGCTTACGGAACGTTCGCGTAACCCGCCGGCTACATTCGATTTTGATGAAAAGATACAATTAAGCGTAAAAGGAACGGTTGGAGATAAAATCAGCCTTGCCTTAAATTATAATACGGAGGCTTCTTTCGATTATGACCAGAAATTGATAAAACTGGCTTATGAAGGTAAAGAAGATGAAATTCTCCAAAAATTCGAAGCCGGTAATGTGAGCATGCCTTTGAGCAGTTCCCTTATTACTGGAAGCACTGCTCTTTTCGGTATTAAAACTCAATTGAAGTTTGGGCGTTTGACGATTGACGGGCTTCTTTCTCAGCAAGAATCTGAAACACAGACGGTAAGCCTTAGAAATGGAGCGCAGACGACTCCGTTTGAGATGAGCGCGGATAACTACGACGAAAATCGCCATTTTTTCATGGCACATTATTTTTATGATAATTATGATAAGGCAATGAGTACTTTGCCTTACATCAACTCTTCTATCAAAATAAACAGGATAGAGGTTTGGGTAACCAATAAACGCGGTAATTACGATCAGGCCCGTAATATTATTGCTTTTACCGACTTGGCGGAGTCTAATGTCAATAATATGGTACAACCTCCACTTTGGTCTTCTTCGGGGAAACCGTATCCTTCTAATGACGCTAATAGCCTGTATAGCACGGTTAGCGCTTATCCCGAAATCAGAAATATCAGTACCGTCAATCAAGCATTACAGGATAATGGCCTTGAAGCCGGTGAAGACTATGAAAAAATAGAAAGTGCACGCTTGCTGAATAGTTCGGAATATACCATTAATTATGAATTGGGTTATGTTTCGCTTAAAGCGGCATTAAATTCAGATGAAGTTCTTGGGGTAGCCTACGAATACACCGCAGGTGGCGTAACCTATCAGGTTGGTGAGTTTTCTTCTCAGGTTGGTAATTCAACTTCGAATCCGGAGGTGCCGGCAGACCAGAATTTAAAAACATCTCCCAATCTTATTGTAAAGCTACTGAAAGGAACAAACCTGCATCCGCAGTCTCCTACCTGGGCCTTGATGATGAAAAACGTTTACTCTTTGGGGGCTTATCAGTTGCAGTCGGATAAGTTTGAACTTAATATCATGTATCAAAGTGACTCTGCCGGAGTTTACCTAAACTACCTGCCTAATTCCCCGATAGATACCATACCATTATTACGTGTAATGAACCTTGACCGCTTGGATAGCCATAATGAAGTGCGTTCTCGTGGAGATGGATTTTTTGACTATATAGAAGGTTACACGGTAATATCTTCTACCGGACGAATTATATTCCCGGTGGTAGAACCATTTGGTGTTAACCTGAAGAAAAAACTTACTGTTAATGGTAACTTTGATCCCAGAAACAATAAGTTTATTTATCAAGAATTATATGATTCTACACTTGTTGTGGCTCAAGAATTTTCGGAAAAAAATAAATTTAAATTAAAAGGAAAATATAAAGGATCTTCAGGCTCTGAAATACGGTTGAACGCCATGAATATTCCGCGAGGATCTGTTACCGTAACAGCCGGTGGAGTGAAATTGATAGAAAACTCCGATTATACCGTAGATTATTCGATGGGAGCCGTTACTATTCTGAATACCGCTTACCTGGATTCGGGTACACCTATAGATGTAAAACTCGAAAACCAGTCCTATTTCAATACGCAACGGAAGTCGTTGATGGGTATGCACCTCGATTATAAGTTTAATGAAGACTTCAATATCGGTGGAACCATTATGCACTTGTCTGAAAAACCATTGACACAAAAGGTAACCATGGGAAGTGAACCTATATCCAATACGATTTGGGGGTTGAACACATCCTATAAAACCCAAAGCCAATGGTTAACCAATATGTTGGATAAGTTGCCATTGCTCAAATTAACACAACCTTCTAGTATTGCTTTCAACGCGGAATTTGCCCAGCTTATTCCCGGAGTATCCAAGGTAATAGAGAATTATGCTTATATTGATGATTTTGAGTCTACAAAGATAGGCATAGACCTTCGCGCACCATCGACCTGGAAGCTTGCGAGTACACCGGCAGATAGAGATAATCCTGATCTGAAAACGATATTTGACCAGTCTCAGTTAAATAATAATGTAGAATATGGTTACAACAGGTCATTATTGGCATGGTATAACATATCTACCGAATTTACAAGAAAAACTACTGGTGGTAGCTCGGGAGATTTGGCTTATATCCGTAGCGACAAGGATCAATTGTCCAATCTCTTTGTTCGTGAAATACAAGAACGGGAAGTTTATCCCAACAAGGAGCGCATTTATGGGCAACCTTCTACCTTAACAGTGTTAAACTTGGCTTATTACCCAAAAGAAAGAGGCCCTTATAATCTCAATGCAGGGCAGATAGGATCAGATGGAAAAATAACCAATCCAAAGGGTAATTGGGGTGGTATTATGCGTAAACTTGAAACTACTGACTTTGAAACGGCTAATATTGAATATATCGAATTCTGGTTGATGGATCCGTTTGTGTATAATAATGATCCGGATAACCAACAATTTCGAAGTTCGGGAGGAGATTTATATATCAATCTGGGAGATGTTTCCGAAGATATATTGAAAGATGGTAAGAAGTTTTTCGAACATGGTTTGCCGGTAGATGGAGATAAAACTAAAATAGACTCTACGGCATGGGGATATGTACCCAAAATACAATCGACGATAACTGCTTTCGAAAGCACAAACATAACAGCGCAAGACTTAGGCCTGAACGGTTTTACCGATGCAAAGGAAAAAATCTATGGAGATTATGCTGTATATCTGCAACAGTTAAAGGGAATTATTTCTGCCGATATTCAATCACAGATGGAAAGTGATCCTTTTTCGCTGTTTAATGACCCGGCGGGAGATAATTATCATCATTACAGGGGATCCGATTATACAGACCAGCGGTTGGGTGTACTCGACAGATACAAGCGCTTTAACGGTTTGCAAGGGAATTCAACTCAGGGCAAGGAAACTTATTCTACTACATCTACTTCGTTGCCCGATGTGGAAGATATCAATGCTGACAATACTTTAACTGAAACCGAAAGGTTCTACCGTTATAAAGTATCATTGCGCCCGCAAGACATGCAGATTGGTTCCAATTATATAGTGGATATAAGGGAAGCGGAGGAAAAACTAGATAACAATGAAACAGCAAAGATTAACTGGTATCAGTTTAAAATTCCGGTTCGGGAAGGTGTGGCGGTTAATAAAATCAACAACCTCAAGTCAATTCGTTTCATGCGTATGTTCATGACGAATTTTGAAGATGAAACACACTTGCGTTTTGCTTCTTTGCAATTGATTCGTGGCGAATGGCGTGAATATAAAAAAGATCTCAGATATGATGCTGATAAAATAGAAGTATCAGGTGGCTCAATAGATGTTTCTGCCGTAAATATTGAAGAAAACTCTAACAAGACACCGGTTAATTATATACTTCCTCCGGGTGTAAGTCGTGTGATTGATCCAAGTCAGTCGCAAATCAGACAGGAGAATGAGCAGGCGATGCTGATGAAAATAGACAGCCTTGCACCAAAAGATGTTCTTGCCGTATATAAAAATTCGGGAATGGATATGCGGCAGTACAAAAAATTACAGATGTTTGTCCACGCCGAGGCCAAATATCCTGTCAATACAACTAATCTGAATAATTATGAGCTAACTGCCTTTATCCGATTGGGTAGCGATCATACCAACAATTTCTATGAGTACGAAATACCATTGGTATTAACGGCACCTGGTCAATATAGCTCTAAAATATCAGGAGAGGATTGGAAAGTATGGCCCAAGGAAAATATGTTCAACTTTGCATTGGATAAACTTGTAGAAGCGAAAAATGCCCGTAACGCTTCGGATTGGCCATTAACCAAGCCATGTTTCAGCTATGATAATGGCGACTATCAGAAGAATAAGATTACCGTAATGGGTAATCCGAGTCTGAGCGAAGTACAAGTAATTATGATTGGTATAAGAAACCAATCGAGTGAAATAAAATCAGGAGAAATTTGGGTAAACGAATTACGTCTGAATCAATTTAACGAAGACGGTGGTTATGCCGCATTGGCAAATATGGTAATTAATTTATCCGATTTTGGTAATGTTACGGTAAGCGGAAGAACCGAATCATCCGGATTTGGAAGCATAGAACAAAATGTAATGGGACGTAATATTGACGATTCTTATCAGGTAAATGTTGCTACCGGATTGGAGTTGGGACGTTTCTTTCCTGAAAAGGCAAAAATCCGTATCCCCTTCTATTATTCGCATTCCCGTGAAACAGTGAATCCGAAGTATAACCCATTAGATCAGGACGTATTGTTGGACGATGCATTGAATGCGGCTGATAAAAGGTCTATTAGAGATTCTATCAAAAGTGCGTCACAGGACGTAACCATCAATAGAAGTATTAGTTTATCGAATGTCAAAGTGGACATTCAAAGTAAGAAACCGCAAATTTACGATCCGACGAACTTCTCAGTTGGTTATACGTTTACCGAAACAAAATCCTATGATCCGGAAATAGACTATGAATTAACCAAAAATCACAGGGGAACATTTAACTATAATTACAGTACAACGCCGAAACCGTACGAACCTTTTGCTAATACAAAAGCATTGAATTCCAAATCGTTGAAATTAATTAAAGATTTTAATGTCAACTATATGCCGTCTTATATTGCTTATGCGAATAATATAAACAGGTATTATTATGAATTGCAGGTAAAGGATCTTACCGGATTAAATAAACTCGATCCTTCGTTTAAGCAAGACTTTATGTGGAGTCGTAACTTTGACTTGAAATATGATTTTTCGCGTTCGCTTAAATTTACTCTTTCTACGGCAACCAACTCACGTATAGATGAACCATATGTGCCTGTAAATAAAAATCTGTATCCCGACGATTATCAAGACTGGAAGGATTCTGTTTGGAGCAATGTTGCCAAAGGAGGCCGCCCAATGGCTTATCAGCAACTATTTACAGCTGACTATAATGTGCCGTTGAATAAGATTCCGTTCTTAAATTGGGTAACTGCCAGAGGACAATATAGTTCTACCTACAACTGGGAGCGTGGTGTTACAACCTCCTTTGTTGACGATGCAGGTATAACGCAGGAATTTAATCTTGGAAATACAGCCGCGGAAATACGGACATGGCAGATTGATAGCCGGTTGAACTTGGAAACTTTATATAAGAAATCGAATTATTTGGCTAAGGTAAATGACCGTTTCTCCGGTAAAAAACAAAAAGCACCTCAGTCGAAGAAGTATACTGAAAAGGTTTCGTTGAAAGCTGATGCAAAAAAAGAAATCAGGCACCGCCTGGGATCTACGGATATCGTAGTAACTGCAACCGACGAAACCGGCAAAGCATATCTTGTTAAATATAAAAAAGTAGACCAAAATACCATTAGCATCTCCAGCAAAACCGATGTCAATCTGGATATTAATATTGCGACGGTAGTACGCGAAGATAATGCAGCTAATACGGTAACCGACGGACTTGTACGCTTACTGATGATGGTACGGAATATATCCGGGACCTATAAAAATACAAATAGCGTAATATTGCCGGGTTATCAAGAAACTACAGGCTTTATGGGGCAACGCGGTGGTGCACCCGGTTATGATTTTGTATTCGGATTTTATGATAATGAGGAATATATTAAGAAAGCCATTCAGAAAGGATGGCTCGCGTATAATGATACTATTTCAAATCCTGTAGCGATCAACCAAATGACCGATTTGCAGTTACGAGCTTCTGTTGAACCTGTCAGAAGTCTGAAAATAGAATTAAATGCGATGAGGGCTACATCGGAATCACGTACTACCCAGTATTACGATAGTAAATTCGATAATGCTATACCTACATTTACCGGTACGTTCAGCATGACACAGGCGGCTATTGGAACATCGCTATGGAAAATAGGAAGTTCGGGCAACTTTGATTCAAAGGCCTATAATAATTTCTTGGCATACAGATCAACGATGGCTTCTCGTATTACAAAAGAATATGAAAAAGCAAATGCGGAGCTTAATGATGGTTATAATATCAATTCGTCGGATGTGTTGATACCCGCATTTTTGGCTGCTTATACCAACAGAAACCCCAATAAATCCACACTCGATATATTCCCGTCTGTGCTGAAAATGCTACCTAACTGGCGTATTACTTATAACGGATTATCGAATATTGAATTTATCAAGAAATATTTCAAGAGCGTAAATATTAATCACGCATACCGATGTACCTACAATGTAGGATCATACACATCGTTACTTGGCTGGAGAAAGATGTCGGATAATAGCGACAGTAATTATGGTTATGTCACGAATATACTCGATTCGGGTGGAAAAGATATCTTATCTTCACAATATGATGTAGCAACAGTGACTATTACAGAGTCGTTCAGCCCGTTTTTGGGTATAGAGGTGGCTACTCAAAACAATATATCCCTCAAAGTGGAATATAAAAGAGCCAGAACATTGAGCTTAAGCCTTTCCAGTACGCAACTGATCGAAAGCTTCAACAATGAATGGGTTTTTGGAGCCGGATATAAGATTAAAAATTTTAATGCTATCTTAAAGATAAAACAAAAACAAAACGCAGTAAGTAATGATTTGACCTTAAGAGGAGATATATCTATAAAAGATATTAAAGCCATTATCCGGAAAATAGAAGAAGAATATGCTCAACCTACATCCGGTAACAAAGGTTTAACATTAAGAATTACAGCAGATTACGTTTTCAGTGAAAAGGTAAATATCGGATTGTATTATGACCGTACCACCAATACGCCATTTATTTCATCCTCTTATCCTACGGTAAGTACAGATTTTGGTATAACTTTCAGGTTCCTGCTTACCAGATAATACAGATTGACAGAACAACTAATTCATTGAACGGTTTGGATGAATCAGTTATTCATTATATTTGATGAATCAGTTAACTTCTTAGCCAATGAAAAAAATAATAATAACAACATATCTGCTTATTGCTTCCTGTGTAGCTTTATTGGCACAAATTCAAGAACCCGTAAAATGGACATTCGAGAAGAAAGATTTAACCACGACTGCTGCCGAGCTCATTTTTAAAGCCTCCATAGAAAAACCATGGCACATATATGGAATGAATCTTCCGGAAGGAGGACCGGTTTCAACCAATATTGTATTTGAAAACCTTTCGGGAGTTGAATTGGAGGGTGCTGTAACTGCCACTCAAAAAACAAAAGAAAGTTTAGACCAGAATTTTGGTATGCTGCTGACTTATTATGAAAATAAAGTCGATTTCAAGCAAAAAATCAAGATAAAAGACGATAAGAAGTATTCCATTTCCGGTTATGTAGAATACATGGCTTGTAATGATGAAACATGCCTTGCACCCGTTCGCGAACCATTTACCTTTAAACCGTCGGAACAAAGTATAGCAGCACCCGTTGCCATTCAAGAATTATCGGTTGTTCCCGTGGTAGTTCCCAGTTCGGAAGTGGAGGATATTACACAACCACAAACGTTGGTTAATCCTAAAGAAGCCTATTGGGAGCCGGTTATCGATTTGATGCAAGATTCCTCCATGCTTTCACAAGATAGAGGCGGAATGTTTTGGTTGATTATTTTTATCAAAGGGTTTTTGGGTGGATTGATTGCTATTTTTACACCATGTGTATGGCCTATTATTCCCATGACGGTAAGTTTTTTTCTGAAAAGGGCTGTTGACAGGAAAAAAGGGAAACGTGATTCTCTTTTATATGGCGTTTCCATTGTTGTTATTTACCTGCTGCTTGGACTTATTATTACGGCAATTTTCGGCGCTAATGCGTTGAATAGTCTTTCTACAAGCGCTTTCTTTAATCTATTGTTCTTTACTTTACTCCTCATTTTCGGAGCCTCTTTTCTCGGCGCTTTTCAAATAGCACTGCCTGCTTCGTGGACAACAAGGCTAGATAAAAAAGCGGAATCGACTTCCGGTATTTGGAGTATTTTTTTGATGGCATTTACATTGGCACTCGTTTCTTTCTCCTGTACAGGCCCTATTATCGGTACCTTATTGGTTGATGTCTCCGTGAGCGGATCCATTTTGGCTCCAGCTGTTGGTATGTTTGGATTTGCCCTGGCTTTGGCCGTCCCATTTACTTTCTTTGCTATGTTCCCGGCCCTGATGCGTGTGATGCCCAAATCGGGAGGTTGGCTTAATACTGTTAAAGTGACACTCGGATTTTTAGAGTTGGCTTTTGCCCTTAAATTTCTGTCTGTTGCCGATTTAGCCTATGGTTGGGGAATATTAGACAGGGAAGTATTCTTGGTACTTTGGATCGTTATTTTCTTGATGCTGGGATTATATTTATTAGGAAGAATACGCTTTGCATATGACAGTGAAATGAAAGAACTGTCTTTTAGCCGATTAATACTTGGAATGATTTCTTTTGCGTTTGCCATTTATATGATTCCGGGGTTATGGGGAGCGCCTCTTAAAACCATCAGTGCTTTTGCTCCGCCGTTGTATACCCAAGATTTTAACCTCTACAAAGAGGAAGTTGAAGCCGAGTTTCACGACTATGAACAAGGCATGGAATATGCCCGGAAAGTGAATAAACCCGTGCTGATTGATTTTACCGGATACGGATGTGTAAACTGCCGTAAAATGGAAGTAAGCGTATGGATTCAGCCGGAAGTAAAAAAACTGATGACGGAAAACTATGTGTTGATAACACTTTATGTGGATGATAAAACTGCATTGGAACAACCCTATACTGTTATTGAAAACAACAAAACATATAACATCAAAACCATAGGAGATAAATGGAGTTACCTCCAACGTCATAAGTTTGGAGCCAATGCCCAGCCTTATTATGTGTTACTCGATAATGAGGCAAAACCATTGAACAGAGCTTTTTTCTTTACCGAAAACGCCCACGAATTCGCAGATTTTCTGAATTCAGGATTGAAAAGTTATCAAAAAGATTAGGCTGAAACTTATTTTTTAGCTATATTTATCAAATATTCCCACAAAAACATAAAGTTTACTATTCCTTACGTTCTTTATATTTTAGTGGAGACAATAAATGTCCTTAAATCAATTAAATAAACACATGAAAAACAAAAATTTATCTTTAAAAGCAATTGTGCTGTTCATATTGTCGAATGTATTTTTGCTTTCTCAGGCTCAAGTACAGATTTATTATGAAGATTTTGGAACACCTCCGGTAAAATCTACTCCTTTTGATAATTTCACAGGGTGGCGCGAACAAGGTGTTTACAACGATGGAGGATATAGTTGGGATACTTCAAATCCCAAAAAAGATATAGATATAAGAAACAATCAGGAATCTAAATATCCCAATGGCTGTCCGCTGGCTTCCAAGGGAGGTAATGTCTATTTAAACGGTGGACCTGTTGAATTCTGGATTGCAGGTATTAGCACACAGAGTTATCATAACTTAAAGCTTTCTTTTGGACTTTTCGGAAAATCTGCAGATGCTGTAAAATCATTAATAGTTGAATCTATGAATGACCCTTTTGGTGCTTGGGGTGTTTGGACTACTATTAAAGACTTTAGCTCTTATACCAACTTGGATAGCGAATGGCAATACGTGTCTAACTTGGATGGGTTGCCTCAGACAGATTTTTTGGTATTGAGATTCAGAACTACATCGGATGTAAAAATTCGCTTGGACGATATCTTAATTACAGGAACAACTACTGCTGCATTGCCGCCAGTCATTGCTGTTACTTCCATACTGAACCGTTTCGAAGCAACTCCATCTGTGCCGGCAGCCAGCCAAACAATTTTAGTTAATGCCGAAAATTTATTATCAAACGAAAATATTACCCTTGCTTTATCTCCAAATTCTCCTTTTACCCTTTCACAATATAGTATTTCTCAGGCGGAACTGCCAAAAGAAATAACTATCGACTATTCATCTCAAGCTGTGGGATATGATGTAGATACCCTATTTTTGAATACTTTAGGATTGCTTGGCGTGAATAAAGCTGCCATAGTATTAAAGGGGAAATGTAACTTTTTGCAACCGCAGAACCAATTTGTAGCAAAAATATCCGAAGATAACTATACGCTTAATTGGGATGCTGTTCCAGGTGCTACACAATATCTTATAAATATAACCAAACAAGGAGATACAGGGTCTGCGGAAAATGTTATTTTTAACGAAACATTCAGCAAGATGGTCAATACAAGTACCGAAGAATACGAATTTTATCTAGGGGAACGTATTGACGGAATTATCATGAAAGACCTAAGCCTGTTTCCTGTTAGTACATTTATGGATAATGGAAGCGGTTGGAAAGGAGAATACCTGTATTTAGGTTCTGATGATGATGCCGGTGAAATTCCGGGAGTAATTCGCGTTGGGAAAAAAGATGGCGGTAAAGGAACATTATATACGCCTAAAATTGATTTATCCGGAGATGATGTTTATCTGAAATTCAAAATCCGTACTTTCAGTAAAAGCAATCAAAAAGAAGAAAATGAAATAAAAATTACTCATTTTCAAACGAATGAATTAAGTACGGTTGCCATTGGCACACTTAAAAATCTGTCACCCGAATTTTATGAATACACCTTTAAGATCAGCAACGGAAAAACAGGATCAAATATAAAATTTGAATCTTCGATTGCTACAAATACTACATTGAATAACCGTTTTATACTCGACGACATAAAAGTTATAAAAGGAGGAGTTCAAACCGACCATATTTTGTTGAATCAATTGGTTGAGAACGATAACTTATTTGTATTGCCAACCACATTGGTTCAAAATGAAACTTATGTAGCAACAGTTGCCGCATATGATCCGACGGCAGTTTTTATATCACCTGCGGCACAAGTGCAATTTAAACTTTCGGATATTACCAGTTCTGATGTAGCTCCGCAAGCGTCGGATGAAATACAAGTATATGTGCAAAATGGGAAATTGTATGTGGAACTTGAAAGTAACAATGCGCCTATTCGCATTTATAACATATTAGGGCAGGAAGTAAGTAGTAAACAAGGTAAGATAGGCCAAAATATACTAAGTCTGACTACCGGAAAAGTTTATATAGTGAAAGTTGGAGAGAAAATTTTCAAAATGAAAATGTAAGCAGGCAATTGTTTTTTATAGAGGCAGAATAAAGCGACATTTAAGTTGTTTTATTCTGCTTTTTTTTTAAATTTGCAAGAAGGAACTATCGAATGCACTTTACAGCATACTCACAGGTAAGCCCGGTTTTAAATCAATTGTCGTTAATCCCATTAACCCGTAAAAATGAACGCACAAAATATACTTAGCTTTTTAGCTGCCCTGAAAGAACACAATGATAGAGGATGGTTTGCCGAAAATCGTGCTTGGTATGACCAATCTAAGACCGATTTCGAAAAAATTGTCAATGCATTGATTGTTGAAATATCACAATTTGACGAAGAAATAAAAAATGTACAAGGAAACGATTGTACTTTCAGGATATATAGAGAGATTCGTTTTCATGACAAAACACCCTATAAAACCCATATGGGTGCTTACATAGCGTCGCATGGCGGCCGGAAAAGCCCCCGTGGAGGATATTACTTCCATCTAGAGCCCGGTGTATGTTTTGCGTCTGCCGGTATTTGGATGCCTGAACCGGCTATGCTCAAAGCATTAAGAGAATCTGTGTATGAAAACATTGATGAATTCAAAGAAATTATCAATGAAAAAGATTTCAAAACATATTTCGGCCGTTCTTTCGAAGAACAAGATATGCTGAAAGTTGCTCCCAAAGGATTTCCCAAAGATTTTGAAGATATGTATTTTCTGAAGTTGAAACATTATATCGTAAACAAGGAATTACCCGAAACGTTTTTTGCTCAGAATGATTATATACAACAAATTGTAGGCATGTTTAAAGTAGCCTACCCGTTTAATCGTTTTTTTAATTATACGGTAGACGAAATGATGAACTATTAGAATAAAGATCAAATTTCTTATTATTCGTTTAATCCTATGATACATGACATTTTAGCACACTCTTACAATTATGAGATGATTCATCCGGGGTTTAAGAAAGCATTTGATTTTTTTAAATCTACAGACCTGTTAAACCTTCCGGTAGGAAAAATAGTCATAGATAGTGATGAAGTTTTTGCCATGGTATCAATATGTCAGGGAATAAAACCCGGCGAATCGAAACTCGAAGCCCATCGAAAGTATATTGATATTCAAATGCCCTTGAGTACGACAGAAACAATGGGTTGGGCTTCTACACAACATGCTATGACATTGTCTCAGGAATATGATGAGGACAAAGATATTATGTTTTTTGAAGAGAAAGCCAACGATTACGTCATTGTTAATCCCATGGAGTTTGTTGTATTTTTCCCTGAAGATGCTCACCAACCTTGTATCGGAATAGGCGAAATTAAGAAAGTAGTGGTAAAAGTAAAAATATAAAGCCCTAATTCTCCCACAGGGGGAGTTGAGATAGACTCAATTTAAAATTTATGAAGAGACAAAATACAAATCCGAAGAAAAAAAGCCCCCTTGAGAAAAAATTAGGAGTCTTAAAACTAATCACGGATGATCCCTATTTATACCCTTATGCAGATGCCATTACCGGCAGGTACGAATATGCCATCAGGCGCGAGAAAGAGCTGACAGGAAATGGAACATTGTCTGATCTTGCCGATGGTTACCTGTATTTTGGATTACATTATACGCCACAAGGTTGGATTTTTAGGGAATGGGCACCCAATGCTACGGCTATTTACCTGATAGGTACTTTTAATAACTGGGAAAAAAAAGAAGAGTACCGCCTTTACCCATTGGAAAATGGAGTATGGGAGGCTGTTTTACCTCACGAAAACATGCATCATGGCGATTTGTACAAATTAAGAATGGAATGGAACGGGGGTGTGGGAGAGCGTATCCCGGCCTGGAGCCGCAGAACTGTTCAAGATGATGACACCAAAATATTCAGCGCGCAAGTATGGCATCCTGAAAACCCATATCAATTTAAAATAGAAAAATTTAAACCCGATACAAATCCGCTATTGATTTACGAATGTCATATAGGAATGGCTACCGAGCAAGAAAAGGTAGGCACCTATACCGAATTTCGTGAAAATATATTACCTCGTATTAAAAAGGCCGGCTACAACTGCATTCAGATAATGGCTATACAAGAACATCCTTATTATGGATCTTTTGGATACCATGTTTCCAGCTTTTTTGCCGCTTCTTCGCGTTTTGGTACTCCCGACGAATTGAAAGAATTAATAGATACCGCACACAGCATGGGTATTGCTGTAATTATGGACATTGTGCATTCGCATGCTGTAAAAAATGAGATGGAAGGACTTGGGAAATTCGATGGAACTAATTATCAATATTTTCATGACGGCAATAAGAGAGAGCATCCCGCATGGGATTCACTCCTTTTTAATTATGGGAAAAATGAAGTTCTGCATTTCCTCCTATCCAATTGCAAATTCTGGATTGAAGAATACAAATTCGACGGGTTCCGCTTTGACGGAGTAACCTCTATGCTTTATCGAAGCCATGGTTTGGGAGAATCATTTAAAGGGTATGCCGATTATTATAACCTGAACGAGGATGGAGATGCCATTTGTTATTTAACACTGGCCAATAGACTAATACACGAAGTAAATCCTAAAGCTATAACTATCGCTGAAGAGATGAGCGGAATGCCCGGGCTGGCTGTTCCTTTCGAGGATGGTGGCATGGGATTTGATTTTCGTATGGCCATGGGAATTCCCGATTTCTGGATTAAAACCATTAAAGAATATACGGATGAAAACTGGAAGCCGGGGCATATTCTTTGGGAGCTAACTAATCGACGTGCCGAAGAAAAAACTATCAACTATGTAGAAAGCCATGATCAGGCTTTGGTAGGCGATAAAACCGTGATATTCCGTTTGATAGACAAAGATATGTACTGGCATATGTCTAACCTGGCAGAAAGTTCTTATGTGGTTGACCGGGGGATAGCCTTACACAAAATGATACGCCTTATTACCGCTACCACCATCAATGGCGGTTATCTCAATTTTATGGGTAATGAATTCGGACATCCCGAATGGATTGATTTCCCGCGCGAAGGCAATGGCTGGTCTTATAAATACGCCCGCCGCCAGTGGAATTTATTAGACGATGGCGATCTGAAATACAAATATCTGGGAGAATTTGACAGGGCCATGATTTCTGTAATGAAAAGTGAAAATAAAATTCAGAAAGCAGAAATAGAAAACCTATGGGATAACAGTGGTGACCAGGTGCTGGTTTATCGTCGTAACGATCTGTATTTCATCTTTAACTTTCATCCGGTTAATTCGTATGCCGATTATGGTTTTCTGACACAAAAAGGATCTTATAAAGTAGTTTTAAATACAGATTCCCTTCAGTTTGGCGGATTTGGAATAATAGACGAAAGTGTGCATTATTTTACTATCTCAGATGAATTATATAAAGATGAAGATAAAGAATGGTTGAAAATCTATATCCCTTCACGTAGCGCTTTGGTATTGCAGAAAATAGATTAATTGGTCAATTTTTTTAATATTCAAATATAAAGATGTAAATTTGCATTTTTTGCAAAAATATAATGATGCCGCAGAAGCCAATAATGAGTAGAGAAATAAAGGATGTTTTTTATTTAATCGCATTACAGGGATTAAATTATATTGCACCTCTACTGGTACTTCCTTATTTGATGAAAGTTCTTGGTGCAGAAAAATTTGGATATATCGGTTTTTCTTTATCTGTTATGCAATATTTAATGCTGGTTGTTGATTTCGGATTTAATTTCAGTGTTACAAAAAAAATTGCATTAGTAAAAAATGACCGGGCTAAATTGAATGATGCTTTTACATCTACAGTTTATGCTAAGCTAATATTACTATCTATTAGTTTTATTATATTATTGGCTATTACTTTAATTCCTCGCTTTGAAATATATCGGCAAACTATGTTCATCATGTTTTTGATGGTAATAGGCAATGCTTTTTCTTTTGTATGGCTTTTTCAGGGATTAGGGCAAATACGATTTATTTCTGTATTTAATATTATTGCCAAATTGTCTATATTGCCTCTTACTTTTATTTTTGTAAAGAGCCAGAATGATTATTTAACGGCAGCGTTTTTGCAATCGTTTGTAAGTTTATTTACAGCTATTATTACTGTTGCTTTTATCATAAGAAAAAAAATGGCTTCTATAACTCTTTTTATTAAAGAGAATGTAATTACCGAATTAAAAGACGGTTATCCCATATTTCTATCATTTATAGCAACTACTGTTTATACAGCAAGCTTTGTTATCGTATTGGGATATTTTTCGACCTCGGAACAGGTAGGACAATACTCTGCTGTTGACAGAATTATGAGAGCATTATGTTGGTTGGTTTTTATTCCTGTGACACAGGCTTTTTACCCTAAAGTTGTGCAGTTGGGTCTCGACAATAAATTATTAGCCACAAAACTTGTAAAAAAGATATTGATTTTTGTATCTGTTTGTATGTTGGGCGTTTTTACTGGTATGTTTTTCTTTTCACCTTATATTGTTGAGTTTTTAGGGAAAGATTACCAAGATTCTCTTCTATTATTTAAAATTATGGCATTTGTGCCTATTTTTGTCGGTATAGGAGGAATAATGGCTCAATTGGCTATTTTAGCATTAGGCGATGAATTAGATAAAAAAAAATATCAACGGGCTTATTTTATAGCCGCAGGTATAGCATTAATATGTATTTTTACATTAATTCCATATAGAAATGCTATCGGGGCTGCAATTTCATTACTTATAACAGAGATTTGTGTTTGTGGATTGATGTTTATATACGGATATAGGATCCTTTATTGCAAAAAATGAATATACTGATAACCATTTTTGTTATTTTATTTGTTTTATCATTGACAGACTTTATTGGTTTGTCAAATGAAAGATTACATAAGCAGATTTACTCTATAGCGTTTTTTCTGGCTTATTTCTTTTTTGTAATAAAATACTATTATGGGGCCGATATTGCACAATATGTTGCTGTTTATGATACGATTGAGTCGCCATGGGTTCTTTTAACAAAAGGAACTAAGATTGATGATTATTTTGAACCGGGATATTTGTTTTTTTGCAGCATCTTAAAATATATTGGTTTTTCTTATTGGATGATGACAGCTCTTATAACAACAATCTATTTTTATGTTATTCATAAGCTGTTTGAAAGAATACCTTCAAAAAAAATATTTGCCCTTTTAATCCTCGTTTTGTTTGATTATAATTTAATTTTTGCGGCATTTAGACAATGTTTGGCTGTTAGTTTTTTTATTCTCATGATATTGGCGTATATTGATAAAAAGTACATGAGAACGATTATCTTTTTTATTTTAGCCTCTTTAATGCATAAATCTGCTCTTTATTTGAGTATGTTATTTTTAACGGCGATGATTATTTCAAATGCAAGAACAAGAATAAAAATAGAGAACAAAAATTACTTGATATTGGCAGGAATATTAATTATATTATGTCTTTTTTCTTTTCAGAGTATAATATTGACCTTAGCAAGTAAGTTATCCTTATCGGGAAGTGCGTATGCTTCTTTGGCGCACCATTTATTGTTAAGTAAAAAAATACAGGTAATTGTTGTTATTTATTTGTTTTCTATTGTAGCAATTATGTTATATTCCAATTTTGATAATAAAAATAGGGAGCAAAGGATAATTAGGATGCTTGTTTTTCTTTCATTTGTGATTATTGTTGTTTTATATCAACAACATTTCCTCCTTAATAGACTCCGGTCCTATTTTTTGCCATTTCTTATAGTTTTTGTATTTACCATATTGGAGCAAGATGTTCACAAAATATCCAAAAAAAGTTTTAAATTATTTCAACAAATATTTGTCATTGTTACTTTTCTATATTGTGCGCGTTTGATATTTACACTTAATCATGCGCAAAAAGAGTTGAAAAGTGGCATTTATGAATCATCAACTGTTTTTTCTTTATTGACTAAAAGTGAAGAGCAAATAAAAAAAGAACAATTAAAGAAAGCCAATTATTTTTGGGGTCACGAATATGAAGATATTGTAGAGAATAAATAAATTAATTAATTTATGGATGTTTCAATTATTATTGTCAATTATAATACAATTTCATTTTTAACTAATGCTATTGATTCTATTTTAGAGAAGACGAAAGAAATAGAATATGAAATTATAGTAATAGATAATAATTCTTCAGATAATTCTCAAAATATTCTGTCAGAGAAATATGGAGATAAAGTTCATTACAAGAAACTTCCGGAAAATATTGGTTTTGGGCGGGCAAATAATGAAGGCATAAAAATAGCAAAAGGAAGAAATATTTTTTTGTTGAATCCGGATACTTTATTGATTAATAATGCAGTGAAAATTTTATCTGATTTTTTGGATTCGAATAAAAATGTAGGCGTATGTAGTGGAAATATGTATGATGAAAATTTAAATCCAACCTATTCTTTTATGCCTGTTTTTCCATCCATAACATGGGAATTGGATATTTTATTCAACAATAAATTATTCAATCTTATTTATGGAAAATGCTATTGGTTTAATAGTACAAAATATCCCAAAAATGTAGCACATGTAACCGGTGCAGATATGATGACCAGAAAAGAAATAATGAAAGAAACAGGAGGTTTTGATCCGGATTTTTTCATGTATGAGGAAGAAACAGAATTAATTTACAGAATTAAGAAAAAAGGATATAAAGTAATGAGTGTTCCTCAAGCTGAAATAATCCATTTGGAAGGAAAAAGTTTTAGTTCGAACTTAGACAGGCTTAAGAGAATAACTTCGGCAAGAAGTTTATTTTATAAAAAAACACACGGTTCTGTATATCAATTCATTGTAGATTTTATTTATCGCATAACAGCCATATCCCGTATAATTGTTTTCTCAATATTTAAAAATGAAGAAAAAACTTCATATTGGAAATTTGTTTTAAAAAATATTTGATGCCAAAATGAAAATATTGGTAATATATCCAGAATATAAAGATGCTGTTACGGGAGGAGAAATGTATGACCATCATTTAATCGACCGAATGAGCAATAGTAATGCTTGTGCTGTCGATTTCTTGACAGATGACATGCTTTGTTCTAATAACAAATATTTCTATAATCTTGCTTATCTTCGAAAATTCTTTTTTGCGAAAAAATATGATGTAGTATTGACTAATAGCAGATTACATACCCGGTTATTTTTATTGTTTCTTGTTCTTTCTTTATTCTCAAAAACAAAGTTGGTTTCTATCCATCATCATTTTTGCTTTCTGGGAGAAAATGGGATTAAAAAGAAATTACATAAAATATTAGAATTGTCTTTTTTAAAACTTTCTTATGTAACAATTATTCCTAGCCCTTATATTAAGCAACTATTTGAAGTTTTTTTACCCAATAAAAAAATAAGCTATATAGAATTGGGTATTCGGAACTCAATGTTGCATAATCAGGAATCTGAAAAAACAACAACTAATCTGCTATATGTCGGAACAGTTGAACGAAGAAAAGGTTTGATTTATTTGATTGAGTCATTGGATTTATTAAATAAAAGAGGAATACAGTTTCACTGTGACATTGTTGGAAAAATAATTGATGAATATTATTTTTTAGAATTAAAAAATAATATTGATAAGTCTAATCTTCAGGATAAAATTATTTTTAGAGGTAGAGTCGGCGATTTTGAATTGTCTGAATATTACGGCAAGGCTACCTGTTTTGTTTTTCCTTCGCTGTTGGAAGGTTATGGAATGGTAATTCTTGAAGCCATGTCATATGGTTTACCTGTTATTGCATTTAATAATTCAGCCATGCCATTTACAGTCAAAAATAATGAAAATGGTTTACTCGTACAGAATGAAAGTGTAAAAGATTTTGAAAATGCAATTTACACTGTAATGACTGATGATTTATTTAGAAAACAATTATCTCAGGGTGCATTGAAAACTTATTCCCGTTTTCGGACATTTAAAGATATGGATACGGATATAGATCTATTATTGGGTTCCAAATTTGAAATTTATCGTTAAGAAATGCGGATATTTTATTTGATAACAGGCTTGGGGGTTGGCGGTGCAGAAGTTATAACTATTGATTTGGCTAATTCTATGCGTGCACTAGGGCATGAAGTGAAGATAGAATATATGACAAATGAGAATGCATTGGAGAATCGAGTAAATGCTGGAATTGAGGTGCATTGCATAGACATAAAGAAAAATCCCATATCTTTTTTGAAAGGAATAATTCGATTAAAAAAACAAATAAAAAAATTCAAGCCTGACGTTGTGCATGCTCATATGTTTCATGCTAATATTTTTGCCAGAATAACAAGATTGTTTACTTCTATTCCTAAATTAATCTGTACAGCACATAATAAAAATGAAGGTGGAGATGTTAGGATGTTATTGTATAGATTAACAGATAAATTATCGGATTTAAATACAAATGTTTCGGAAGAAGCGGTTGATTGTTTTATACAAAAGAAAGCGTTTTCGAAAAAGAACAGTATTTGTATGTATAATGGCATTTCGTTGGATAAATTTAAAAAAGATACTGAGTTTAGGGAAAAATATAGAAAAGAGAGTGGATTTGCCAATGATGACTTTGTTTTTATAACAGTTGGAAGATTGACAAAGGCAAAAGATCACGTTAATTTATTACATGCATTTAAACAGGTAAACGACCAAAATAATAAAACAAAATTAATTATAGTAGGCGAAGGAGAAGAACGAAAAAATATAGAGTCACTAATAGAAGAATTAAAGCTTACGGATAAAGTTTATTTGATGGGAATAAAACCAAATGTAGAGGTTTTTTATAATATGTCAGATTGTTTTGTTTTATCTTCTGCATGGGAAGGTTTTGGTATTGTTTTGGCAGAAGCTATGGCCTGTGAATTACCAGTGATAACTACTGATGCAGGAGGTTGCGCCGAAGTCGTGAGTCAACCGGAATGGGTGATACCAACCTATAACAGTGTTCTTTTAGCAGAAAAGATGATAATCATTTTAAATAAAACGAAAGAAGAAAGGGAAATGATGGGTAGAATCAACCGGGAATTAGTTAATAGATTTGATATTAAGAAAATAGTTGATTCGTGGGAAACCATTTATAAAAATAACTGAGCAACTTTAAATGTTGTTTTAACTTTGTTGTTATTGATGATATTTAACGTGTAAAAATATGCCAAAAACAATTATTTTTTCAGGAAACACAGCATGGAGTATGTATAATTTTCGCAAGAATGTTATAGGCAGTTTCGTTGAGAAAGGATTTCGCGTAATCGTAATAGCCCCTGAAGATGATGAATTTGGTAAAAAAATCAAGTCTATTGGCTGTGAATTTATACCAATAAAAATATCAGGGAAAGGTGTAAATCCGATAAATGACTTTCAGATTTTTCTATCATACATAAAGATATTTAGAAAATATAAGCCGGATTTTTGCTTTTTCTATACTATAAAACCCAATATCTACGGATCCTTAGCTGCGAAAGTACTTAAAATTCGTCATGTTGCCATAACAACAGGCTTAGGTTATGTTTTTTTGAGCAATGGCATTGTATCAAAAATAGCTAAAAAATTATATAAAATATCATTTAAAAATGTGGAACAAATCTGGTTTCTGAACGAAGATGATTATGATGCGTTTCGGAAAGAAGGGATTGTATCTGATGCAAAATGCCATATCATGAAAGGTGGAGAGGGCATCGATTTAACTTCATTTCAGGAAGCCTCCCAACCCGAATCCATATCATTTCTTTTAATGGCCCGTATGTTATGGGATAAGGGAGTCGGAGTTTTTGCAGATGCAGCGAGGGAGTTGAAAAAAAAATATCCTGAAGTCGAGTTTCATCTACTTGGTTTTGTTGGCGTTGATAATCCAAGTGCGATATCTATTGAACAGATAAGAGCATGGGAAAAAGAAGGTATTGTTAAATATTTAGGAGTTACAAATGATGTCAGGCCTTTTATTGCAAATGCCTCGTGTATTGTTTTGCCATCTTTTCGAGAAGGTATTCCACTTGCTTTGCTGGAAGGTGCGGCGATGGGGAAACCATTAATAACTACGAATACGCCTGGCTGTAAGGAGGTTGTAGATAATGAGATTAATGGATTTCTTTGTTGTCTCAAAGATGTAAAAAGTCTCCATGAGGCAATGGAAAAAGTTATTTTGATGTCCGAAGAAGAACGAACAAATATGGGACATGCTGGACGAAAAAAGATAGAAATGCAGTTTGATGTAAAAAATACGACAAAACAATATTTTGATGCTATAATAAGAAATTAGCATTCAAATTAAATTCTTTCTTTGATTTTATTGCGAATGCATTTTACAGTTGCCGGACAGAATAAAATAATTCAAGGTAATTAATCATTTTTTTACATATAATAATCAATTCCTCTAAGAAAATTATATCTTTGTAAGCTAATTAGTGCTAATATTTATTGCCAAGCTATTTTTATCATGGATATTGATTCAATATTAACATCTTATCCTTTTTTATTAGGTGTAATTTCTTTTATTATTGGTCAGATTTTAATGCCATATATACTTCAAATGGCAAAAAAAAAGGAATTAATTGTAAAACCCAATAAGAGAACCGCTCACGAAGGTGGTATTCCCAATATTGGCGGAATAAATATTTTTTCTTCTTTTATTATTTCCTATCTTATCTTTTCTACAGAACAAATTGATTTTTCGCATCGGATCATTTTAGCCGGAATGTATTTTATTTTAATGGTCGGTTTTTTTGATGATATGGTGGAGCTTGTTCCCCGAAAAAAATTTATTGGTGAATTAATTGCCGGATTTTTGTTGATTGTGGTTGCTGATATCCGGTTGACTCATCTAAATGGTTTTCTTGGGATAGACCAGATTCATGATGTAATTAGTTATCCATTATCATTTTTTGTGTTTTTGTTGATTATCAATGGACTTAACTTAATAGATGGGGTCGATGGTCTTGCTTCGGGCTTAGGTATACTGATTTGTGCATTTTTTGGTGTGTATTTCCAGTTAATAGGTATCACATACCTGTCGATGATGGCTTATGCTTTGATTGGAGCTTTATTGATATTTTTTATTTATAATGTTTTTGGACACAAGAAAAAGATATTTATGGGAGATTCCGGAGCATTGGTGCTTGGGTATACTGTATATATGTTTGTTGTGGAATTTTGTGAAGTCAATGCATCTGATATGGCAACTATTAACCCATCGTATGTAATGACAGCTGCACCTGTTGTTGCGATAGCTATATTGGCTGTACCGTTGATAGATACACTCAGGGTAATGACAACGAGGATAAAAAAAGGTAAGTCTCCTTTTGAGGCAGATAAAAATCATGTTCATCATTTGTTGTTGAGTATTGGTTTAAAGCATAGAGAAGTTACTTTTGTATTACTTATTGTAAGCCTCTTTTTTATCGGATTGGGATTATTACTTAGTAATGTAAGGATAGAATTAGGAATTTTAATTGTTATTTTTTGTGCTATAGTCTTAATCGTAACATTGTGGCGAATTGTAGATAAAGACACCAAGAAGGGAAAAAATGAAAAATAAAATACAACAACTACTACAAGAAGTAAATACACTTAAGGTAAATAGCTCCAATGAATTAGAAGAGATTCGCATTAAGTATTTAAGTAAAAAGGGAGAAATATCTGTTCTTTTCAATGACTTTAAAAATGTGGCCAATGAAGAAAAAAAGGAAATCGGCCAATTGTTGAACCAATTGAAAGATGCCGCACAAGAAAGAATAGCTTCTTTAAAGGAAGCATTTGAAGGACAACAGGCAGATGCTGTTAAAAACGATTTAACGAGAACAGCCGATCCGATTGCTTTAGGAACCAGACACCCCATTTCTATTGTTCGCAATGAAATAATCAATATCTTTTCCAAATTAGGCTTCTCTATTGCCGAAGGACCGGAAATAGAAGACGACTGGCATGTGTTTTCCGCGTTAAACTTTGCGCCAAACCATCCGGCCAGGGATATGCAGGATACATTCTTCATAGAACAAAATCCCGATATTATATTGCGTTCTCATACATCGTCAGTACAAACACGGGTAATGAAAAATACACAACCACCCATCCGTATTATTTGTCCGGGGAGAGTATACAGAAACGAAGCCATATCATATCGTGCCCATTGCTTTTTTCATCAGGTAGAAGCATTGTACATTGCCAAAGATGTTTCTTTTGCCGATTTAAAACAAGTATTACTATATTTTGCGAAAGAAATGTTTGGAGAAAAAACGGAAATCCGTTTACGTCCGTCTTATTTCCCTTTTACCGAGCCATCTGCCGAAATGGATATATCCTGTAACCTTTGTGGCGGAAAAGGATGTCCATTCTGTAAACACACTGGTTGGGTTGAGATCTTAGGATGCGGAATGGTACATCCGAATGTACTTGATAATTGCGGAATTGATAGTAAAATATATTCAGGATATGCCTTGGGAATGGGCATTGAACGTATTACGAATCTTAAGTTTCAGGTTAAAGACCTCCGGCTATTTTCCGAAAATGATATCCGGTTCTTACGAGAGTTTGAAGGTGCGACAAATCTATAGATTATATAATGAAAGAGGGTGTCTCAAAATAAAAATTAAGTCTCTGAGAATTGAGTATTCGCGTTCAGTCTCAGATAGGTGTCCGAATAAAAAGAGGGTGAAATCACATTGTGAGACACCCTCTTTTTCTTTTGAATCAGTACAGTAAAAACCCTGCAAAACCAGCCAGTATAATCAATAAAATAGGATGTAACTTGAAGTAAAAGGTGGCGATAAAAGCACCTAAAAAAATAAGAAAGCTCTTATAGTCGATAAAGTTCTCATTGTTCATTAACATCAATGCCGCAGCTCCGATCAATCCTACTACAAGAGGACGCAAAAATATAAAAACGGAACTGATATACGCATTGTTCTGATACTTGAAAAAAAACCGGGATAATGTGAGCATAATAATAAACGATGGCAGGCAAATGGCAAAAGTAGCAAGAGCAGATCCAAAAACATTACCTGCGGCCATATAGCCGACATAAGTGGCACTATTGATGCCAATCGGTCCCGGTGTCATCTGAGAAATAGCGATAATATCTGTAAATTCACCTTCGTTCAGCCAGTTATGAATTTCAATTTCATGCTGAATGAGCGGAATAATGGCATAACCTCCCCCAAATCCGAATAAACCTATTTTAAAAAACGACCAGAATAATTGTAAGTATATCATAATGAAATTGATTGTTTGATCCTATTATTTAATTTTCTTCACTATGACATCATTTATTTTCTTGTACAAGATCCCGCATACAATCGCTCCTATGATGATATAAATAGGCGAAATATCCAATAGCCATATTAATAAAATGGCAATAATGGGAATCGCTATTGTTTTGAGATTAATATGAGCGGCTTTTGACATATTCCAAATGGGAGCAGCGATAAGCGCTACTACAGCAGGACGTATGCCTTTAAATATTCTTTCCACAATAGGATTGTCTTTTACATCGACATAGAAAGTTGCAATCAGGAGAATAATAAGGAAAGAAGGTAGTATAGTCCCCAAAACAGCAGCTACAGATCCTTTGAATCCTTTTATTTTGTAACCGACAAAGATAGAAGTATTAACTGCCATAACTCCCGGTGCCGACTGTGCTAATGCCAACATATCCAGGAAATATTTTTTGTCGATCCATTTTTTATTGCCTACTACTTCTTTTTCTATCAGAGGTATCATGGCATATCCTCCACCAATAGTGAAAGCTCCTATTTTGAAGAACGACAGGAATAATTGTATGTAGATATTCCGGAACATAAGAACTTAAATAATGCAAAATAATTAATGTTATAACTTTGAATGCCGTTAGGCATTATCTCTTTGTAGATGAAGATAAGATTCTACGCAGGATGCATTCCGTACGGAATGCAACTAAAGAGAATATATTTTTTACTACTACCGAAAGATAGTCCCTTACGGGATTTTTCAACAAATAACACAAAATATAACATTTATTTTTTATATTACTTATAACAAAGAAAATTATACTTTTTCTCCCAATTGCTTGTAGGTTTCGCGTAGTGCATCCTCGTCGTCGCTGATAAGCAATAATATATCACCTTCGTTCAGTTCTGTATTTCCTTTGGGTATAAAATAATGGTTATTACGTTTTACCATAACCACCAATGTTTTTTCGGGAAGTGGAATATTCATTATTTTGTTCCCGTTTTCCAGATTGCCTTTTTTGATAGTAACTTCGCTCATGGCAGATTTTATTTCTTCCGAAAACTCAACATCAAATTCCGTCAACTTCATAGATTCCGGCGTATCTTTTGATAAATGAAGAAGTTTGGCCATAGCCGTTAAGGTAGTTCCCTGTATAACCAAAGATAGTATGGTAATAAAGAAAACAATATTGAAAATCATTTTAGCCTGTGGAATATCTGCAATCCAAGGATAAGTGGCAAAAACAATAGGTACCGCGCCGCGTAATCCTACCCACGAAACATAACCTTTGGCTCTCCATGTCATATTGCGGAATGGCAGCAACGATATCAATACAGAAAGCGGACGTCCCAGTAAAATCATAAAAACACCTATCAATACCGCAACACCCGCAATAGGTAATAATTCTGATGGGTTAACCAGCAAGCCCAACGTTAAGAACATCACAATCTGGAATAACCATGTTAACCCATCGAAAAACTTGACAGCACTTCGTTTATGTACAAATTTATGATTACCAATGACTAGACCTGCTATATAAACAGCTAAATAACCATTTCCTTTAATAAAGTCGGTAAATGAGAATATGAAGAACATAAAGGTAAGAAGCAAAACGGAGTATAAAGAATCATTATCCAGGTTTATTTTATTGATAACGCGAACAGAAAATTTTCCAAGAAAAAAGCCCACTAAACCTCCGATAAACAATTGCATAAAAAAGAATAAAATCATTTGCCAGATAGGTTCGTCCGGCATTTTGATGGCAGTAATTATAGTAATGGTTAACATGTAAGCCATGGGATCGTTACTTCCACTTTCAAACTCTAACAAAGGCTTCATGTGTTCTTTTAACGACAATCCTTTGGATCGGAGCAGGCTGAAAACAGATGCCGAATCGGTTGACGACATTACCGAAGCCAACAACAGAGATTCTAAAAGAGTGAAAGTAATACTTGATATAACATTATTGGTAAGCCAATATATAAATAATCCTGTAAATAAAGCTGTTAATAAAACCCCCAAGGTGGAAAGAACAAAACCGGGGGTTATTACCGGACGTATTTCTTCGTATTTGGTACTCATACCTCCCGAAAACAGAATAATATTAAGTGAGATAAGTCCGATGAATTGGGCGGCTTTCGGATTTTGAAATTTAATGCCAATTCCGTCGCTTCCGGCCAACATGCCTATAACCAGGAACAGCAAAAGAGTAGGGACGCCAAATTTATAACCTGTTTTTCCAGCTAATAAGCTGATGAATAGTAAAATGGAACCAATTAAAACGAAATTTTCAGCAGTAAAATTTTGCATGTAGCATATATTTTTGTTTTGTTATATTGCAAAGTTAAAAAAAATGAGAAAAAACATGCCTATTTAAAAAGGGTTTTAACCTTTTTTGCATTATTGCATTCTAACACCCTAATGGTGTAGATTGTTTGCTAGCAAAAATAATTATTGTACTTTTGCATACAAATTTAGAAATAACATGTTAAAAGAAGATATTAAACAATTGCTTCAACAAGAAGCAGCAGCAATTTTGAATCTGCCTATTACCGACGATTTTGAAAAAGCTGTTGATATGATATATCAGCAAGTTCACGTTCTTAAAGGAAAACTGGTAACAAGCGGCATGGGGAAAGCAGGTCAGATTGCGATGAATATATCTACCACATTCAGTTCAACCGGTACGCCTTCCATTTTTCTTCACCCAAGCGAAGCACAACATGGAGATTTGGGTGTTTTGCAAGAAAACGATGTTATGTTGCTGATATCTAACTCTGGAAAAACCAGAGAAATATTGGAACTAACCGAACTTGCCCGTAGGCTCAACCCCGGAATAAAATTTATAGTTATTACCGGAAACAAAGACAGCCTGTTGGCACAAGCCGCCGATGCCTGTTTGTATACCGGAAATCCCAAAGAAGTATGTATTCTGGGATTAACGCCCACTACTTCTACTACCATGATGACTGTGATTGGCGATATACTCGTTGTTAGTGTCATGAAAAAAATAGGATACACACACGCCGATTATGCCAAAAGACACCATGGTGGATACCTCGGGGAAAAATCAAGGGAACAGTCGAAGAAGTAGACCAGTTTGTTTATTTAGTTCTACGTAGTACGTTCTACGTTTTACGAAATGGTATTGTGATGTTTCAGAACGTATAACGTAAAACGTACTACGTAAAACTTTTTCAACTTATGAAAATCATTGGCATAGGAGAAACAATCGTCGATATTATCTTTAAAAACGGACAACCCGTTAGCGCAACGCCCGGCGGATCTACCTTTAATACGATGATCTCCCTCGGACGACTCCATGTACCAAGCCTGTTTATAAGCGAAACAGGAAACGACCACCTCGGAGCAAGCATCAACCAATGTTTGGCCGAGAATAATATTTCTACCGATTATATCAGTCGCTTTTCCGAAGGAAAAACACCCGTAGCGTTGGCCTTTTTGGATGAAAATAATAATGCCGATTATGCTTTTTATAAAGACTACCCCAAACAACGCCTCAATATCCCTTTTCCCGATATAGCACCCAATGACGCTCTCATATTCGGATCCTATTTTTCGGTAAACCCCGTGTTGAGAACTAAAGTGCTGGAACTGATACATAATGCAATGCAGCAAAAAGCCATTGTTTATTACGATCCGAATTTCAGGAAAGGACATTTGTCCGAACTGCCGGGATTAACCAAAAGCATAGAAGAAAATTTCTCGTTTTCGGATATTGTAAGAGGTTCCGATGAAGATTTTTTTAATATCTACCAAGCAACAGACATAGATGCTGTTTATAATAAAATATCGCCCTTCTGTTCTAATTTTATTTGTACTGTCGGAGGGCAAGCAGTTTATTTGCGTACAAAGAAAATAAGCAAAACATATTCCGTTCCGCCTATTAAAACAGTTAGTACCGTGGGAGCAGGAGATAATTTCAACGCCGGAATCTTGTACGGATTATATAAATATGCCATAACTAAACAACAATTGGCAGACCTTCCCGAAGAAAGATGGGATCAACTCATTCATTATGCCATCCTTTTTGCCGCAAATGTATGTCAACATTATGACAATTATATTTCCCGTTCATTCGCAGAAAGCTTGACTTAATTATTGGGCATATTGATAATGCCCGATTATTTTATAGCTGAATAAACAGTCTTCCAATACTTGTCCACTTCCAATATTGTGAACGATCAGATACCTTTTGCCGTCGGCAGATTTTTTATTTACCACAATACCGATATGCGTTACCGCGCCACCCAGATTCCAACAAACAATATCGCCCGGGGCATAATCTGCCGCATCGGTTGAAATAGATTTTTCCTTTCCCTTTCGCTTGAAAAATGTCATTAAGTTTGGCACCCTCCGGTGATCAATATTCGTGTCCGTTTTCGTTAATCCCCAGTTTTTAGGATACAATGCAAAGTTGGCCAACATATTTTCGTGGACTTCTTTTTGCAAATCGATGCCCAACAGCCGGTACGCTCTTATAACTACATCAGTGCAAACACCTTTTCCGGCAGGCACATCTCCATTGGGATAGCTTATTTTGAAATAGGCCGGATCATAGCTTACTTTTTGTTTGGTCAGTTCTAAAGCAGCATTAGAAAGTTGCTCATAAAAGCTATTCTGTCCGTTAGTAGAATCAACAAAAAGTAAAGAGAATAAAACAAAAACAACTAGATTTTTCATTGCATAGTAAGATTATAGTGATATAACTATTTAAAAATATCATTTATTGCCACATTCTATTTATTTAACTCCAATTTATATTTTTACAGAAAATTTATTCGGAAAAATTTTCGTTTGTTGCTGTTCAATCTTTATCTTTGGGTTTAATTTTTTATTTCATGCGAACAGCCAGCCCATATTACGAAATAGCCTATCATTTTGCTACCTATACCAACCGCTCCCTATTTCTTACGGGTAAGGCCGGAACGGGAAAAACCACTTTCCTGAAAAGGTTAAAAGAGCAAAGCAAAAAAGAAATGGCCATTGTGGCTCCAACCGGAGTTGCTGCCATTAATGCCGGTGGCGTTACCATTCATTCCTTTTTTCAATTGCCGTTTCATCCTTTTTTGCCCACTGCCGAAGGACGTAAAGACCTCATCGGAAAGCTAAAGATAAATAGCGCCCGCCGTAAGGTGCTGTATGAACTCGAACTATTGGTTATTGATGAGGTGAGTATGGTACGTGCCGATGTGATGGACGCGATTGATACCATATTGCGGCACTTCCGCTACCGGCGGAATGAACCGTTTGGCGGCGTACAGGTAATTTTTATCGGCGATATGTACCAGCTTTCGCCTGTTTATAAAGAAGACGAATGGCCCTTGCTTGCATCCTATTACCGGGGAATATATTTCTTTGACAGTTTGGCCATACGCGAGCAACCTCCCGTATATATCGAATTCGATAAAATTTTTCGCCAGAGCAATCTCGATTTTATACAACTGCTCAATGAAGTAAGAAACAATAATATTTCCGACCAGAGTTTTGAAATGCTGCAAAACTTGTATAATCCCGATTTCAAACCATCCAAAGGAGATACCTATATAACCCTCACTACCCATAACTACAAGGCCGATACTATTAACACCGAAGAATTGGCCCTGTTGAAAGGAAAAACATATAAGTTCAAGGCAAAAGTAACCGGCGATTATCCAGAAAAGAGTTATCCTACGGAAGAAGAACTCGGATTTAAAATCGGCGCGAAAGTCATGTTCCTGAAAAACGATAAAGAAACACCACGTCGCTATTTTAACGGAAAAATCGGAGAAATAACAGGATTTGATGAAGATGCCGATGTTATTTATGTGAAATGCCCCGGAGACGACGAAGCCATAACCGTAACCCGCGAAGTGTGGGAAAATATATCCTACAGTACCAACCCCAATACGAAGCAGATAGAAGAAACCCTGCTCGGTAAATTCGAACAATATCCCTTGCGGTTGGCATGGGCTATTACTATTCACAAAAGTCAGGGATTAACGTTTGACAAAGCTGTGATTGATGCCGGGCAGGCTTTTGCCCCGGGTCAGGTATACGTGGCGTTAAGCCGTTGCCGCTCGCTCGAAGGGATTGTGCTGCTAAGTAAAATAAACCGCAGCAGTTTGCAGGTCGACGACAATATTATCAGGCATAGTGAGCAAAAACTTCCGATAGAAATATTGAATAACCAGCTCGATATTTCTAAAAGAGAATACCGTGAACATATTTTACTATCGCTATTCGACTTCAAAACGATAGTGGGTCAAGCAAACCGCCTTATTGAATTTGTAAAAGAAAAAGCTTCTTCGTTTAACGAAGAAACCATCCCTTTTTTGACTTCCATTTATGAGCATTTGCAAAATATGCAAGCCATTGCCCTCCGCTTTCAGAACGAATTGCAACGGATGATGCTCGATGCTCCCGTAGACGAAGCCAAGCTACAAGAACGCATTGCTTCCGCGGTTGATTATTATACCGTTCAACTCAAAACGTTGGTGGATGAACTGAAACAATCGCCTGCTACCACAGATGCCAAAGCAAATGCGATGGACTACAATGATGATTTGAAGACTATCTTTACATTTATAGCCGAAAAACTGCATATTTTCAAAAATATCAAGGAAGAATTTACCGTTGAGCAATATTACATTGCTAAAAACACTTTGATATTACCACTTTTTACGGTAAACGCTTATGCCGGAAGCAATGACTCCAAAAAGCCCGAAGCCCGATTCCCGGTGTTGTATTATAGGTTATTGGACTTCCGCAGAAAAACATGCGAGCCGGCCAATATTCCCCTCTATTTGGTATCCAGTACCAAAGGATTGGTAGAATTGGCTACTTATCTTCCCGAAACATTAAATGATTTGCAGAAGATAAGCGGTTTTGGTCCTGCCACTATTGCCAAGTACGGTCAGCAGTTTTTGGATATTGTGTCCGAATATTGTCAAAAAAACGACTTGGAGTCATTGATGCACGAAAAGGAAACTCTCAAAAGAGAACGTAAAAAGAAGGAAAAAGAACCTAAGCCCGAAAAACCGAAAAAGGAAGATACCAAAAAGATAACCTTTGATTTGTACAAGCAAGATTTCTCCATTGCGGAAATAGCCCAACAAAGAGGATTCAGCCCTACTACCATTGAGGGACATTTGGCTTATTTTGTCGGCACGGGAGAAATACCGTTGAGAGATTTTGTAACGGAAGATAAAGAAGAAAAGATAACATCTGTTTTAAAACCCGGAATGCTGTTGGGTGATATCTTTGCGACCTTAAACGGTAAAGCGAGTTATGCTGAGATTAAGATGGTAATAGCGGATAAAGAAAAACAGAACAGGATAGAATAGAAGGTAGTTATACTTTATCAGTAACCAGAATAAAAATCTAAAATATGAGTAAAACATTTAATATTTATTGTGATGAAAGTTGCCATTTGGAAAATGACCATAAACAATATATGTTTCTTGGCTCAGTGAGTTGTGCTTATAATCAAGTTCGTTTACATGCAGAAAATATTAAGCTTTTGAAAAAGAAACATAATTTTTTTGCCGAAATTAAATGGTCAAATGTATCTAATTCAAAAATTAGATTTTATGTGGATTTAATAGATTATTTTTTTGCTACAGATCTAAAATTCAGAGCTATTGGAGTAGAAAAGGCAAAGATTCATTGTGATGAATATGGAAGCACATTTGATGATTTTTATTATAAAATGTACTACCAGTTATTAAATTACCACATAGATACTTTTAACCATTATAATGTCTATTTGGATATTAAAGATACATTAAGTGCATATAAAGTAAATCGACTAAAAAATATACTTAATATGAAATATGGTGTATTTAGAAATATACAGAATATCCGCTCTGAAGAAAGTTTATTAATGCAGTTAACAGACCTATTGATGGGTGCTATTTCTTATAATTTAAATGACACGGAGAAGAAAAATACGGCAAAAGTTCAAATTATAGAAAAAATAAA
>JAVBUB010000183.1:0-10346 GCA_031555675.1 Paludibacteraceae bacterium
GACAAATCAAGCAAAAAACAAGAAGTTGATTTTCAAAATGTTGTTGGACAAGACAGCTTAACCCGTTTCGATAAAAACGAGAAAAAGAGTCATCAGCAAAACAACCATAAAAATCGTTCCAACAACACAAACCAACATCAATCTGAGGGACAAAACCAAAGACAACACAACAAGGATAGACAAAATAACAACGAGAACAAGAATCCTCAGAATAACCAAAACCAAGGTCCTCGCAGAGATGAAAACAAAACTGAGGAAAACACAACAATGAATTCCCAACAAGGTCAACAGCCAAACAGGAACAACAGCAACAACCGCAAAAAGAAACATAGAAGACCTAACAATGGAAATAATAAAAATGAAAATAACAGCCAAAGTTAAAACTACCTTTTTTTTAGTCTTAGGTATTGTATTCTTTTTCATATCATGTACAGATAACACCATTTATCATCAATATGCAAACATCGACAAAAACGGCTGGGATCAGGATAGTGTCGCCGTCTTCAGTGTTGACATTCAAGATACAACCGGAGATTATGATGTAATTATCGATGTCAGGAATAAAGAGAATTACTCATATCAGAATCTGTATCTTTTTGTTTATTCCAATTCTCCCGACAGTATTTGGGTAGGCGACACATTAAATTGTATATTGGCCGACAACCAAGGGCGTTGGGCAGGTACCGGCATTGGCTCCACCAAAAACCTACCCTTTCTTTACATGTCTAATATCAAATTCCCAGAAAAAGGAACCTATACTTTCAAAATAAAGCAAGGAATGCGCGACCACATATTGGAAGGTATTAATAATATTGGCCTGAAGATTCAAAAGACCGAAAACTATGGGCAAAAATAAATTACAGAAATTCAGCGACATGGAGGAATTCCCTCATGTTTTTCAATACTCTTTTTCTGACTTACAACAGCAACCTTTTGAATTGAAAGGCAAATGGAACGAAAAATTCTTCCGCAATAATAATCCTATCATCTTGGAATTGGGCTGTGGTAAAGGAGAATACACCGTTTCGCTGGCAAAACTCTATCCGGACAAAAATTTCATAGGAGTAGACATCAAAGGCGCACGCATGTGGACAGGCGCTTCGCAATCGCAACAAGAAGATTTATCTAATGTTGCCTTTTTGCGCACACATATAGAAATGATCCATTATTTTTTTGCCGAAAACGAAATTAAAGAAATATGGCTTACCTTTCCCGATCCTCAAATGAAGAAAGTACGTAAAAGACTTACCGCAACCAACTTCATGAACCTGTATCAACAAATATTGAAGCCTAACGGAATCATCCATTTAAAAACCGATAGTAACTTTATGTTTACTTATACCTGCGAAATGGTAAAAGCAAACAGTTTCAAGGTACTTTTTTGCAATGATGATTTGTATCATTCGGGATTAAACGACCCGATTTTATCCATACAGACTTTTTACGAACAGCAATGGATCAGTCGCGGTTTAACCATCAAATATATTAAATTTGAGTTGCCTCAGAACAAGGATTTAATAGAACCGGATATTGAAATAGAAAAAGATAGTTATAGGAGTTTTGGTAGAAATCGCAATACAACAGGATAAGATTTTTTATGTTATAAGAAACACATGTCTTTCTATATTCATTTTTTGAAAAAATATGTAAAGAGGCTTCAATAAATAATTAATTTATTATGAAATATTTAAGAAATATACAACTATTAGCTATAATCATTATTTTATTTGCCCCTGTAATTTTACAGGCAAAAAATGTGAGCAGGTTAGAAGCAGAAAAAATAGCTCAGCAGTATGCAGAGCATCAAGTTGGAAAAACGAAAAATGTTCGATTAAATCAAATCGTCATTCAAGAAAATGAAAACAATACCTTGCATAAATTGCAAATTCTCAACAATCCCGAACAGGAATTTTTATATGTATTTAGCTTGAATGAAAACAATGAAGGTTTTGTGATTATATCAGGCGATGACATTGCTCATCCCATACTTGGATATTCAGAAACGGGTATATATGACTTTGAGAATTTACCTGAAAATTTTGCCGGATATTTGAACGCTTTAACGCAAGAAATAAAATATGCGAAAGAACAAAACATACCGCAAAGCGAATCAATAAAAGCAGAATGGAAGGCTTTGGAAGAAACAGGAATAAAAATAGCAACAACTCAGGTAGGGCCATTAATAAAAACTAGATGGACACAACTTTCGCCTTATTACAATATGTGTCCTGACATTAATGGCACCAAATCTGTTGTGGGTTGCACCGCTACTGCAATGGCACAAATTATGAAATACCATAATTATCCACAGAAAACTTTGCTGCCAATACCGGGTTATATTACAAAAGCTCACCATCTCTCCATACCAACTCAAAATATAGTATCCTATGATTGGGACAATATGTTGAACACTTATAAGTTTGTAGCATCAACCCAAGCTCAAAAAGATGCAGTGGCTACATTGTCTTATCATTGTGGAATAAGCCTGCAAATGGACTATGATGCGACAGGAAGTAGGGCCAATTATGGTAATGTGCCTACTGCCCTAAAAACTTATTTTGGCTATGAAAAAAACATTCAAACCGTATATTGCGAGGTTCCTTATTACGACCCTGTTATAAATAAACATTTAGAGTATGGGCGAAAGGAATGGGAAAACATTCTAAAAGAACAAATAGAAATGAAGTTACCAGTTTTTTACATTGGGCCTCAGCATGCTTTTGTCTGTGACGGATATAATGATGCTGATTATTTTCATTTTAATTTTGGTTGGGACGCTTATGACGGTTGGTTTTTAACAACAGCATTAAATCCTGATGATTGTGATTTTAGTACAGAACCAATAATCATTATTAATATTAAACCAAAAGAGATAGAAGAATCGGGTAATATAGACATTATTGAACTAAAAAAACCGGCAACCATTGTGGCGTATTATAATATTCTTGGTGAAAGATTAGAACGAGAGCCAATAAGCGGGATATACATTACAATATATGATAATGGAAAAACCGAAAAAATAATCAAATAAAATGGCTTACTATCCAAAATTAATATTAGACTCCCTTACCCATGTCCGTTATCCCGGTACTGGAAAAGACATTGTTTCATCAGAAATGATAGATGATGATTTACGCATTGATGGCAACAAAATCAGCTTTTCCATCATTTTCGAAAAAGCCAATGATCCCTTTGCCAAATCGGTTGTAAAAGCCGCCGAACAGGCCATCTTGACTTATGTAGATAAGGATGCGGATATCAAAGGAAATATCAACATTAAATATAAAACGCATGCAGTAGAGACGTTGCGTGCAACGTCTCCATTACCCGATGTAAAAAACATCATAGCCGTTTCATCCGGCAAAGGCGGCGTAGGCAAGTCTACCATATCTTCCAATCTGGCAGTTGCATTGGCACAATTAGGTTATAAGGTCGGGTTATTAGATGCCGACATACATGGCCCTTCGATTCCGAAAATGTTCGGATTAGAATCTGCGCATCCTGTGCTTGAACATATTGATGGAAAAGACTATATTATTCCGGAAGAAAAATTCGGAGTTAAAATGTTATCTATCGGATTCTTTGTTAATCCCGATGATGCCTTGGTTTGGCGTGGCGGAATGGCCAGCAACGCCCTAAAACAATTAATTACAGACACACATTGGGGAGAGCTTGATTATTTCGTCATCGATCTTCCTCCCGGAACAAGCGACATTCACCTCACATTGGTCCAACTGTTGGGAATCACGGGCGCCATTGTGGTAAGTACGCCGCAAGCCGTTGCACTGGCCGATGCGCGCAAAGGAATCAATATGTTTCAAAACGAAAAAATCAATATTCCCGTGCTTGGTTTGGTCGAAAACATGGCTTGGTTTACTCCGGCAGAGCTACCCAACAACAAATATTATCTTTTCGGAAAAGAAGGTGCCAAGAAACTGGCGGAAGAATTGCAGGTCCCTTTATTAGGACAAATCCCTATTGTTCAGAGCATCCGCGAAGGAGGCGATGAAGGAAAACCTGTAGCCACCAACGAGGATTCTATTACAGGACAAGCGTTTATGGAATTAGCTCGAAAGGTAGTAGAACAAACTGAACGGCGGAATAAAGAAATGGCGCCAACTCAAAAGGTAGAGATGAAAAAGAGCCATTGATATCAGGAAATCCCTAACATCAAAAGCAGTTTTGTTTTATATATCCGGAATATCAAACATTTTTCCGATTTGGTTGGGAAAATATCTTTCCAAAGCTCAGAGCCTTTTTGTATAACTTCCGGTAAAGGTATATTCAATTTTACCATTCGCTTTATTAGCCGAAAAAAAGTCTTTTCCTGCATCCGGTTTATCTGCATTGGAGAATATGGAGCAGACATGTCAGGCAGATAATTATTCCATTTTTTTTCGAGCCGGAACAACTCATATATCCATTCTTTACTTTTAAAGCCTGAGGAAAAGTGTTCTATCAGAACATCAAAAATTACATAGTTTTTATATCCGGCAAATCTCGACTGCAAACAGATATCAATATCATACATATGGAATCCTCGGAATGTTTCCTCATCAAACCTTACTTTTTTCAGGAATTCAGCAGTCATACACAGAAAAAAACCATCCAATATTACTACTTCATGCTGATTTTTTACACCTTGCTTATTATAATAAACGTGCGTTGATGCCTTTGTTTTTTTATCGAACTGTATAAAATTGGCCGCAGCTTTACTTTCAGACCACGATGAGGGTACTTTGGTAACCAGATCTCCTCCGGCTACACCAATAATACCTACAGACTTATCTTGCAGGTGTTCACAAACACAATGACCCCAATTATTTGTTTTAAATAAGACATCTTCATGAACAAGACACACAAATGGATAAATGGCTTTATCTACACCTTTATTGTAAGCAGAAAAAATAGAATTATCGTTCTTTGAGTTATCAATAACGATCAATTCATAAGGCAATCCGACTGTATTTCGGATATTTTCCTCAAGCCTATCATCAATTTTAGGATTTCTGGAGCATATTATGATCGATAGCATCTGCGTCTTTTTTTAGTCCATTTAATGCATAATATTGATTTTTAAGCTTTTTCTCTTCCATCAATAAAATATTCTGAGATTGGTCACTCCAATTCTCCTTATGATATAAATGATATTGTACAGCCATATTTCGAACCGATTTTAGTTTATATCCGGCAGCCAAAAACCGCCATGTTAAATCAATATCTTCACCGATTGCCGGCAACGCAAAATCTTCGTCGAAACCATTGATTGCAAAAGCCTCCTCTTTTGAAAACGACATATTGCATCCTTTTAAATGGTACATTCCTCTCATTTTAGGAATAAAACCAAAAATACCTTCCGGATTAATAAATATACCTTCTTCAATAAACCGAATGCCTTTTCTATTGCCAATATTGAAAAACCGGCATAAAATCTTTCGTTGAATCCTGAAAACAGAGCTTGGTTCCTGTAATAAGCCGGTGCTTAATTCCGCGTTCAGTTTTACTCTCTTTCCTGCCAATATAACATTTGGTTCGGCAAGTTTCACATGAAATTCAATAAAGCGAGGATGTAATACACAATCGCCATCTATAAAAATAAGCCAATCGGATTTGGCGGCAAGAATGGCCTTATTTAAAGCTTTATTTTTTTGCCAACCATTATCTTCCTGTGTTAAATGCTGATAATCCTGCTTAAAATCATACTTTTGAATAAAATCCCGAACATGTTCATGACAGGCATCTTCGGAAATAATTATTTCAAAATCCTGTTCCGTCTGATATCTCAATGAGTCTAACACACATTTAAGAAAATCAATATTATTATATATGGAAATGATTAAAGATGCTTTATAAGCCATTTTCAGAGATTATAACTGTTTTATACCTTGAGGTGTTTCTATAATTCCGGTTTTCCGTGTATTTCTTCTTATAGTTACATTTTTTTCTATCGATTCGGCTGTTTTATAAGGACGTTTATGGTCAAGATGCAGGCATATAGCGGAATAACGGAGTTGCTTAGATTTTATTCCCATGTTGAATAATCTTTCTCCAAATTCACGGTCCTGTCCGCCATACTGCATTTCTTCATTAAAACCATTTATCTTCAACATATCCTCACGCCATCCCGAAGCATTACAACCATTCCAGGTGGCTTTAGTCGGAGTAATTGTATTCATTAAAGCCGCAAACCATTTTTTATTCAATAGCTTCGTACATTTAAACGAATATTTCAACTCATTTTTACGAAGCCATTGTAGCGAAAAAGCGCGCTGGCTTTCCACATCATCTTTTGTAATGGCGTTGCTGATAGACATTGGGAGTTTAAAATATCCTCCGGAAAGAATATATCCTTTTTGAGCAAACCGCTTATGAGTTTCCACAAAATCGGCACGTGGAATACAATCCTGGTCCGTAAAAATAAGATAATCGGCTGTAGCCGCAACCAAAGCCTTATTGAGAATGCGTGATTTCTGAAAACCATTATCTTCGTGCCAAACATGAACAATAGGCAGTTTGTCTTTATAACTGTCAATCATAACCCGGGTATCATCGCGAGAACCATCGTCGGCAATAATGATCTCATCCGGCTTCACGGTTTGGTACATATAACCCCACAGTACTTTCTCAAGCCATGTCGGATTATTATAAGTTGAAATAATAATTCCAATAGAAAAATTATTGTTATCCTTGTTCATTAACCTTAACTTGTTTTGATGAATTATCATCTTTTGCGCAAAAGAAAACCGTTATCAACATAAAAAAGGCTATCAATGGTACTCCCCTCGCATAAAGATCTGTCATTAACTGAATTACCGAAATAAGTATTATAAGAAACACATATATCCTCCTTTTTCTGGTTGCAACTATAATGGGTACAATATTCAAAAGAAGCAGAACCAAAAATCCCAATAATCCGAATTCGAGTGTTGTTTGAAGAAATTGGTTATGAGGGTGTGCACATAATATTTTTCTCAATTCCAGCCCCCGCATAAAAGGGAAGTCATAAGCTCCTATTATTTCCTGGTTTATGGAACATTTTTGCATAAATAATTCTGCGGAAGTACTTGGTCCGTATCCCAGAATTGGTTCTTTTTCTATTAATTCAATAGCTTGTTCCCACAATAAGAGCCGGAATTCCTTATCAAGTTGATCTTCATTCTTGAACATTCTTGGATGTTGGTATACGATGAACAAAAAAACCAAAACACCGATCAAAGAAAAAGCCACAGCAGAAATTTTCTTCCATTGCCAAAGAGAAATAAAAATCATTATAAACACCAACAAATTTGCTGTAATAAAGCCTATTCTGCCTTCTGATAGGAATAATATATAAAATAAAAATCCCATATAAACAAGAAGAGGAATTTTTATAAGAAGCGAATATTTTCCTGTATAATTATTGATTAAAAAATAAGCTAATATTAAAGAAATATTGGTATAATAATTAAAAACCATGTGCGTATTAACATATTTCACTCGCATTTCTTTAAAAACAGAAGCTCTATCCGGATTCTCAAAAAACTCACTAATTCCTATTCTAAAAAATATCAAATAAAAAATGACACATAATGTAATCAACATGAAGACATAAGCAAAATATTTCAAACGATAATATTTGTTTATACCTAATAATCCGATAACCCCAAACGCAAAAAACGGCAACCGGTATGTAAGCAAAGTTGAAATATGTTCATGATTTGATTCGAAAGGATAATAAAGCAAAAGAAGGGCGTAAAAAAGAAGAAACAGCACAAAAACCCACCTGGTTTTATCCCATACAAAAGTTTTCCATCGCTGCTCCAAAAAGAACTCACATCCATAAGATATAAAGAAAACATAAAGTGTTATATTGAAAACCTTGGAATTGGGAAAAATTCCCTGTACAACAAGGAAAAGAGCACTTATTAAATTAATAAGATTGATTCCTTTTGTGATGATCTGAATGTATTTTGTGAAATTAACGAGCATATAATCAGGTAAGCTATTCCTACAAGATGTAAATGTAATAAAAAAAATTGTATTAACAATTTACCGGAGGCAAAAAAGCATCTTCGATATGTTCTATTATAAAATTTTCGTCTTTAGGTAAAACGGAAATAATATCAAAGCGTGTTTCCATGTTGATATCAAAAGTTTCGATATATCCTTGTGTGGCATTTACAATATTTCTGATTTTTCCGTTGGTAACGGCATCTTTAGGATGTTCAAAAAACTCCGTCGAACGGGATTTTACTTCGACCACTATCAATTGATTATCTTTTTCGGCTACAATATCCAGCTCACCTTTCAGGTGCCTCCAATTGGCATGTCTGATCATATATCCGTTTGCCTGCAAATATGCTTGAGCACGCTCTTCTCCAAGTTTACCTAAATCATTGTGTTTTGCCATGAAAGCTCAAAAAATTTTAAAACCGCTAAAGTACATCTTTTTTCCAATTTATTAGATTAGTTTATCGCGAAAATATTACTTTTGTGAAAAGAAAAAAATGAAGAAAGAGGAGAAGAAAATACCACAACGCAACGTACTCAAAAGAACCAACCGGGTCACATTTGTTTTCAACGATGAAGAGATGAAAATGCTGAACCGGTTTTTCGATAAATATAAAGTACAGAACAAATCCAAATGGATGCGTGAAACAATCATAGGTTCTATCCTTAAAACTTTAGAAGAAGATTATCCGAAACTTTTCGAAGAACGTGAAATGAAATAATCAGGTTTTAAGTTATAAGTAATAAGTTTTAAGCCCTTAAAACGAACAAACCGGATTAACATACTTATAACTCACTACTTACCACTTATAACTTATTTTATGACAACTTCCTTTTTATTTCTTATATCAGGCCTTGTTATTGGCTTTTTAATTGCTTTTCTTGTTTACAAAAAACAACAAGAAAATGCAGCGAACGAGTTTTCAGAAAAAGAGAAAGCCGCGTTGAACCTGCAAATTGCACTGGACAAAGAAAAATCTATTCTTGAAACCAAATATAAGCAAGCGTTAGACGAATACGAAAAATCGGTGCATGCCCTCGAAAACGAAAGGGATATATCCAAAAATCAATCCATCAGTATTGCGACATTAGAAAATGAAAATAAAAACATTCTCGAAAAACTTCAGACGCAAAAAACTGAAATAGAAGAACTTCAAAAACGCCTCACCACAGAATTCGAAAACATTGCCAATAAAATACTAAAAGAAAGAGCCACCGAATTCTCCGCTGTCAACGAAAAAAATATTGGAGAAATACTCAATCCACTGAAAGAAAAGATATCTATTTTCGAAAAGAAAGTAGAAGAAACATACGACAAAGAGTTAAGAGACAAACTCAGTCTGAAAGAAGAGGTAAAACGTTTGGCTGAACTAAACACCCGCATCAGCGAAGATGCCAATAATTTAACTAAAGCCCTAAAAGGAGAAGTAAAAAAACAAGGCAATTGGGGCGAAATTGTACTCGAAAGAATATTAGAACGCTCCGGATTATCCATTGGCCAAGAATACGAAAGAGAAGTAGTTATCAGCGGCGACGACGGCAGCAATCAACGTCCGGATGTAATTATATACTTACCTGAGAACAAACACATTATAATAGACAGCAAGGTTTCGCTCGTTGCTTATGAGCAATATGTAAACGCTGCAAGCGACGAAGATCGCGAAAGGCATATGAAAGATCATATTACTTCGCTAAGGAATCACGTAAAGATATTGAGTGAAAAAAAATATCAAAACTCTCCTACCCTCAATGCGCCGGATTTCGTATTACTATTTCTTCCTATCGAAGCGTCTTTTGCCGTTGCGGTGCAAGAATCATCCGATATTTTCTCTTATGCGTGGGAAAGAAAAATTGTGATTGTAAGTCCAACCACCCTGCTGGCTACCTTACGCACCATAAGCTCCATATGGAAACAAGAAAACCAAACCAAAAATGCCCGAGAAATAGCTCGCCTGAGCGGCACCTTATACGACAAACTGGTAGGATTTGTGAGCGATCTGGAAAAAATAAAAGAACACATCGAACGTGCCGGAAACTCTTATGACGAGGCTTTCAAAAAGATGCAAACCGGCAATGGTAATATTTTCAGAACTGCCGAAAAAATAAAAAATTTGGGAGCAAATGTAACCAAATCATTGCCCGAAAACCTTATTGACCGTGAGGCTTTAGATGAGTAGGTTAAATACAGATGTATTCAATATGAAAATAAATTTCAAATAAAAAAACACAAACAATTTGTAAAGTAAAAAAATATATCTATTTTTGCAGTCCGAATTTTTGAATAAAAAATAACAATATAATAATTTACAGCGATGAAAAGAACATTCCAACCATCGAACAGAAAAAGAAAAAACAAA
>JAVBUB010000240.1:0-12066 GCA_031555675.1 Paludibacteraceae bacterium
ATTATTCTTTAACTTAATGACATTGGGTGTGCAAATTGAGGATCATTAAAGAAGATAATCTTTTTGCATGGTTGGTTTTATGGAACCATACACTCTTTTTACTTAAAAACCTGAATTTTCCTATCCGGTGTTAACATATACCTGACAGAATCTTCCTGTAAAAATTCCGAAGTAATACTTCTTTCTGGTTTTTGTTCCGCGAATGTAATATCAGCAATATCCAATATGCTATAAAACAAAATATCAGAACTTAACTTTTTATCTTTATTTCTCTCAATATTTTCCCATTTCTGACCATATACATTTCTGTATTCCGGAGAGCTCCAGATAAAAAGCGGTACATGAATATCAAATATGGTTGGTTTAGCACCTCCATGCAAAACTATGTTTTCTTTGGTATCAAAAAGATTTTCACCATGATCGGATGTATATATAAAAAGGCTAACCGCATTTTCCTTTTTTATTTTTTCAATAGTATTGGCCAAAAAATAATCCGTATATAATATCGAATTATCGTAAGTATTGATAAAAAGTTCTTTGTTTTCGGGAGATATCAGATTATAATTGAAAGCCCCCTTGAAATTCGGCTTAAATTCTTCAAAATTTTCAGGATAACGGTAATTGTAGCGGAAATGACTTCCCAATGTATGAATAACGATTAATGCTTTTTTATCATTTTTATTTAATATCTCATCTAAATAAACCCATAGGTTTTCATCAAAATTATCGGCAGAATCAAAATCCTTTATTGCAAAATATTCCTGGTCGGCATCCTTGCTTATTCTTCTGACAAAACCATTTTCGGAATTCTGATTGGCAATCCAATAAGTTTTAAAACCGGCTTCTTTAAAAGCATCTACAAAAGATTTCTCTGTCAGATACCGTTCCGCATCCTGTGGAGTAGTACGAGTCAACATCATAGGAAGCGAAATAGAGGTAAGGTTTGCCTCAGCGTAAAAGTTGGAGAAAGAAACCAGGTTGTCTATTTTTTCCAGTAAAGGAGAAGTTTCCCTATGATAATCGTTGATTGAAAAATTACTGTACCGGGCAGTTTCGCCGATAACGAAAACATAAATTTCCCTTTCATCAATATTCTTTTGTTTTTCGGCATGAAACAAAAATGCTTTCAAATCTTCTTGTGATTGTTTAATTTTTTCTTTTAAAACAATAACCTCTTTTGTTTTCCATATGAAGCTACAAGGATATATTTTGTTGAATTTTAAATAAAAACTTGTCCAGGCTGTATCCATGACAAGAAATTGCTGATTTTTAGGAACAATTTTTTTTGCAGTCTGATAGTAAAACATAAACATGCAGCAAAAAATGAGAAGGAATCCGGCAGAAATATATAACCTGTGTTTTGGCTTTGGAATAAGATATGAATTATTTATTTTTTTGATGGCCACAAAAAAGTAAATAAACCAAACCACAAAAATCACAAATAACATTGGTAACATTGAATATAGAATTTCTGTTGATTCACCCATATTAGTATCGAATACGGCCATCATAAATCCAATCGTTATCCCTATTTTATTTAAATAAATGTGGGCTATTTCTATCGGTGCCAGTAAAACAAAAATACCTTGGATAAGGAAAAATACTTTTGCCTTAAGAAATAAAGACGGCATGAAGAATATGGCAAATGATATGGATAGAAAAGCTATTTTGGCAAAAAGGCTTTCGCTCAGGTCATTTCCAACGACAGCTAAAAAAATATTCGGAAATAGAACAATGATTGTTAATAATACAACCCCGGGTAAATCCTTTCTTTTTGTTAGTTCACGAAATTTTTTCATATTATAAACTCTAGTGATATTACGTATTTAACCTGATATTGAAATATTCTTAGATATTTATTGATATTAGGATACTCAAATCAACGGTAAAATCTTGGATCAACATATATCGCGAAGCAATTAATGAATATTTCTCGAGTCTTTTAAACAAAAAATTATACTTCTCGAACAGACCAAACCAAAGTAAACTCAGGTTCAATACAATATTCAAAAACATACTCTTTTTGTTCCTTTGTTTTTAATTCCCTGCCCGAAAAAGTTCCAGATATCTGAGGTATAAAAAAATCAATTCTCAACTGTTCCGAGAAATCAACATTCTGTTCATTCATCATTTTAAAAAGAACCTCTTTGGCGCCCCAGTGCAGTAATAAATGAATAACTTCATTAGTAGCATGAATATGCTTTAATTCTTCTTTGTGCAAAAAACGCTCTTTGAGCCGGCATATTTTGTTATGAATATGCTCAATATCTATGCCCACTTCTTTGGTTGGATGAGCAATCAGGCATACATAATTTTTGGTGTGGGAAATACTGATGTGGTAAGAATGATCAGTTAAATAAGGTTTCCCTTGATCGTTATAGCTAACAGTTTTGTCCTTTCCGCAAAATATTTCTACCAACAAGCGGGCAGCCAACCATTCTTTCTGTCTTTTCTCGGTAGTAAGAATGCGAAAAAAGGGTAAATAAAATTCTTTTTGAGATAATGAATCCAATAATTCAGGAATATTTTCGGTAACCTTCCAGATGGCTATAATTCCACCACCGCTCCATATTCTTTTTTCTACCAGCATCACTATTTCTTTTTATCTTCAAATGATTCCATTAACGTAACAATATCCTTATAGATAAAATTAACTACTGGCGCTATGGAGTCCTTGTTAGGTTCCGAATTAAAGTACAAAGCACCCCTGAAGAAATAACTCGTACTATCTGTCAATACAAACTGCACAGCCGAAGCTGTATTCCCCTCCAGCCTGTAAAGAATGCCATAAGTGCCTGCATCCGGATTCATAAAAGGTTGTTCTGTAATAGCATCTGCTTTAATGGTGTGTTTGTATACAAATTCCCGCGTATCTTCGCTAATGGCCTGCAAATTATTATGCACAGCCTTGTAGCTGCAGTAAATCGTCCCATTGAACTGAGGATAAAAAATATCAATCCAGTATTTATCATCCTTTTCTTCCGGTTTAGAAATAATGTTAGCATACTTTGATAGCTCAAAGGCATAAGGATATGGCATACTATCGAATAATCTGTAATCATTTTCCGGAATTTCAATTCTGTAATATCCTACTGGTTTGGGAGTATATCGTTGGCAAGAACATATGAAAACGCTCAATAAAATAAAAAGGAGGATACAATTTTTTTTCATTATTTTTTTATCTGGAATTTTACAACTTCAATTTTCCGGTCATCTGCTTCCTGAATCTCGAAAATATATTTTTTATATTCTATTATTTCACCTTTGTACGGAATTTCGCCTTTCAGTTCCAGTATAATTCCACCCAAGCTGTCTGCGTCATTTGTCAACCCTTTGAAGTCATCTTCGTCAATATCTGTAATCCTGAAAAAGTCGTTTAACAAAATCTGCGCTTCGAATACATAAGTATTACTATCTATTTTTTTGTATGGTTTTTCCTCGTCGCTGTCGTACTCATCGCTGATGTCGCCTACTATTTCTTCCAGAATATCTTCCATCGAAATAATTCCCGAAGTACCGCCGAACTCATCAATAACGATAGCCATATGGATTTTATTTTGTTGAAACTCCTTTAGCAAATCATCTATTTTTTTTGTTTCCGGAACAAAATAAGCAGACTTGATTAATCTTTGCCAACGGAAGTTATTTTTCTTGTTCAAATGAGGAAGCAGGTCTTTAATATACAAAATACCTTTTACGTCATCTTGCGAACCTTCATATACTGGCATACGCGAATAACCGAATTCCGAGATCTTATGGATAATTTCCAGATATTCCTCTTTGATGTCAATACCTGTTACATTGGTACGCGGGGTCATGGCTTCCGCAACACTTATATTCCCAAATTTTACAATGCCTTCCAGTATATCCTTGTCTTCCCGGATATTTTCTCCCGTAAGTTCAAGAGCATGCGACAATTCATCAACGGAAATATTCGGCTTACGGTACTTGGCAATACGTTTGTTTACAATATTCGTGGAACCAACTAATATTTTGCTGAAAGGTAAAAATAACTTGAGAAGAAAAGGAAACGCAGGAGACACCTTCAATGCTAACTTCAACGCATTTTGGGTAGCGTATATTTTTGGCATAATTTCTCCAAATAATAAGAGGACAAAAGTAATGATAACCGTCTGGAAAATAAATTCGACGATAGGCGCAGCGGAGAAATCAATCAGGATGGAACAGATATAACTGATTAAAATAACAATCGAAACATTAATCAGGTTGTTCAGAATAAGAATCGTGGCCAGTAGTTTCTCCGAGTGCTTTTTTAAATCAAGTAATAATTTGCTCTTTTTGGTGTTCTGCTCTTTAATTTCATCGATTTCGCTCGGATGGAGAGAGAAGAATGCTACTTCTGATGCCGAAGCAAATGCCGAAATTAAAAGTAATACAATAACAATTCCCAGCATGATAAGCGCTTCCGGAGTAGCATGACGAAAATGTACCGAATTAAAATAATCAGATAATGTATCCAATTTCTCTGGTGTTGATAAAACAAAACAAGGACAGAATTTTTCTGTCCTTGCAAAAATAGTAAATATTATTTATTGATATTGTGCACAATTAGGAAAATAAGATATTAGCTTCGCGATATTAATAAAACATTGCGGAGCTAATATCTTAATATCAATAAATATCGTGAAACAAATATCCATTAATATCCCTTAAAATGGTAAATCATCTGCCGCATCATTTTCCGGTAAAAATGTGTTATCTGTCGCGGCTGTGTTTGATGCTGCCGGCTGATTGTCGGATCCTTGAACGCCATCGGGTCTTCTTCCGAGTAATTGCATATTATCCGCGTATATTTCTGTAGTATAACGCTTATTGCCGTCTTTGTCGTCCCAAGAACGGGTTCTTATTTTGCCCTCCACATAAATCTGGGTTCCTTTTCTCACATATTTTTCTGCAACCTCGGCCAAACCTCTCCACAATACAATATTATGCCATTCTGTTTTGTCCGGTACCACTGTACCGTTGTTCATTGTATAACCCCTTTCGGTAGTGGCTAATGTTAGATTCGCTACTGCTACATTGTTTTCCAGGTAACGCACTTCAGGGTCTTTCCCTACGTTTCCTATTAAAATTACTTTGTTTACTGACATATTATTTCGGTTAAATATTTGATGCGACAAAAGTAAAATGATTTTTTGAAATTCAAAACAATAATTTGTTTGTTTTTATAAAATTATTTTATCTTTAATTACAAATCGTTGTCTTTCAGTTTATTTTCTATTAATTCATCGACTATTTGAACACATTTGACACAAGGTGTTTTTTGTTCCCTTTTCAGTTCGAGGCATGTAATAGCTCCTGCTTTGGCCTTAAATTCTTGACGGATAGGTGCGAAATGATAGCGATTAGCCAGAAAATCGGCAGCGTATAACGCTCCGCAAATTCCATTGGGAGCGCGGCCGCCTCCCCAGGCTCTGAATTCCGAAATAATGGATTCGGGAATATTAAATTTTTCCTGATACGCTTTTATGATAGCTTGCGCGCAATTCAGGTTTTCCGGTTTTACATGAAAAAAGTTTTCGGCCTTTATTTTTGACATATTGCTTTGCTATTTGATGAAGATTGTTTAAAAGTTAAGTTTTAAGTAGTACGTTTTTGATAGGTTATTTCGAAGCCGGCTACGTAAAACTTAGAACGTAAAACGCATAACTTAAATAAAGGTTTAAATTTTTTGCCACTATAGAACAAATGTATGAAAAATATTTGAATACATCGAAAACCAATCATAAAACTTATCAATAAAATACGTAAATTTGCAGGAATAATATCTGTTAGTGAGAAAAAAAATCTTCATATACCTGCTTATTTTTGTCCTGCATGGCTGTCAAAGTAAAGAAAAAAAGGCGGCTAAAGAATTGCTGGGCCGAATAGAATTCTCTTTTGAAAATAAAAAATACAACACAGCTAAACTCCAGGTAGACAGCCTTAATCTTTTATATCGCAAAAATATTGAGCTTCGCAAAAAAGCCGATCATTATCTGTATCGCATAGAGAAAATAGAAATAGAACGGAATCTGACCTATTTCAATGCTTTAATCCCCAAGAAGGAATTCGAACTGGACTCCATATCCCGGTATTTTACATTCGAAAAAAATGAAGTGCTTCGGGATTCCGGAGAGTATATTCATAATAGTATCCGGAAGAATACCATCCAAACATTTTTAAAAGCGCAGGTAAAAGAAAACGGTACAATATTTCTTACTAATGTATATTGTGGCAGGTTCGATTGTCAATATCAATCCGTAAGCATATCCATTAATGGGTATTATGTTTCTTCTGTAAACGATCAGGGTAATCCCACACGGTATTCATTCAGTGATGGATTTTATTACTGGACAATGCTTCGCTTACCCTGGCGTGAAAGTGAAGAAATATGCCGGTTTATTGCCAATTATGCAGATGATGATATTTTGGTTCTTCTTACCGGAACTACCTGCAACTACCGTTATAAGCTCGAACCGAAATATAAAAACGCGATAAAAGAATCATATTTACTGGCATTGCTTTTGAAAGAAATAAAGGAACTGAAAAGAAATATGGAAAACAGCGAAAAACAACTGGCTGTTATCGAGCAAAAAATAGCGACATTAAAATGAGCAAAATAAGTTTAATTACTGTTGGAAAAACCAATCAGCCATATATAGAACAGGCCGTTGAAGAATATGTCAAAAGGCTCAAGCATTACGTTTCTTTCGAAATGATAACCATTCCCGAACTCAAAGACACCAAGAACATTCCCATTGCCGTGCAAAAGCAGAAAGAAGGAGAGCTTATATTAAAAAAACTTCTTCTACCAGATGAGGTTATTTTGCTCGACGAAAAAGGAAAAGAATATACCTCGCTTGAATATGCAGGTTTTATAGAGAAAAAACTGGCCGGGAATAAACGGATTGTATTTGTAGTAGGAGGCCCTTTTGGCTTTTCGCAGGAGGTATATGACAGGGCAAACGGTAAAATTTCCCTCTCTCGCATGACCTTTTCTCATCAAATGATCCGTGCTATCTTTACCGAGCAACTTTACCGCGCTTTTACCATTATAAAGGGCGAAGGCTATCATCACGAATAAAAACAATATATCTTCTTATTATAAGCAGTTTTTTGTGGTTGGTAAAATATTTAAAAAATCAATATTTACCACCAGGTACACCAAGAATAGAAGATCAGTATTTTTGTGGATAAACACTATCTGGATAAGTATAATTTATTTGCCATGATAAAATCAAAAACCCTTTCCGGTAGAAAGGTACTGATATCTTCTCCATTTACTAATTTTTCCCTGATTCCGGTGGATGAAATATCAAACAACGGAGCATCAATATAGTCAACACACGAGAATATTCCTTCCGGTTTTGTTTCGGAACCTCTGCGCGGATATACTATAATCCTGTAATTGGCCAGTATCTCCTTATAATCTCTCCATAAATGAAAGACATCCAGGTTATCTGCCCCGATAATCAGTACAAATTCATCGTCAGGATACTTTCCCGATAAAAATTTTAAGGTTTGTATGGTATAAGACGGTTTGGGCAAAAAAAACTCAACATCAGACACTTTTAATCCCTGCAATCCGTTTACTGCCAGTGTTGCCATTTGTAGCCGCATTCTGTCGTCAATGAGGTTTTCTTTTTCTTTCAGCGGATTATGAGGCGATACCACCAGCCATATTTCGTCCAGATCCGTATGCATGAGAATATAGTTGGCCAAGGCAAGGTGTCCGTTATGGATAGGATTAAAAGATCCGGAGTACAAGCCGATTTTCATATCGTTACATTTTTAAATCTTCAATACTTACCAGCTTATTTAAAATAGCATATACCGTCAGTCCGGCCGGGCTATGAATATCGAGTTTACGGGCTATATTCCTCCGGTGCGTAATAACCGTATTGATGGAAATATTATGATAATCCGCAATTTCCTTATTAATCATTCCTTTTACTACACCGATCAGAATTTCTTTTTCCCTGTCGCTCAATTCCCGGCTTTCATCTTCCGTGTCTTCCGATTCTGTTTTTTGTAGCTTCTTGATGTTTTCTTCCATCCTTTCTTTGGTATCGTCAATACGGATAATGGCGTCATACTGATTCAACTGTTGTTCATCTACATAAGAATATACCAACGCTAAAATTTGAGTTTTTTTTGATACCGCTAAAATTTCGCGTACCGTTTTCCGGTGCAATGCGCCGATTAAAAGAGGATTAATAATGACAATATCCGGATTATAGGCAGACAAACGGTTATAAATCAAAGCGTCTTCTTCCAGTTCTACTATTTTCTTTATATTCGGAAGCTGATTCAATAGCACCGCCAATCCCTTTCGTACAATGAAAGACTTATCGATAACCACCACTGTTTTCTTTTCGCTCATATGTAAATGCTAAGTTATCGTTTTATAAAGCACGGTTTTCTATTTTTTTGATTTTAGGAATCAGTACCTCATCTTCCAGAAAGGAATGTGTGTTCAAGTCCTCGTTACATAAATCAAGATCAAGCAGAATATTAGAAATCAAATAACTATCGGCAAAAGATGATAAATATTTAAGTAATAAATTGGAGAGATCGGTTAGTTTTTCTTCAATATTATTATGCCTTTTTTTGTATTCTTCCACACTATAATCAGTTACCTTTTCACCATTCAGCAGTTTTTGTATATAAGGGAAAAATACATTGTTTTCGTATTCCATATGTTCCGTTACCTCATTTTCATATTCTTCGAAAAAGCTCAGGATGAGGTCATGAGATGGAAAACCCGATAAGGCAACATTCAATTTCTCACAAATATCCGGCAGTCTCTGTTTCAGAAAATAATGGTGGGAATTTTGCAGATATTCTACAATCAATGCCGGTAATAAATCAGACAAATCATGCTTTTCGATCAGGAAAGGGGAAGTATGCACCCGGCATAAAGTCAGGAAACTTTTAGTTTCGACATTATTTTGCAGGCATACCTGTTCTACCGTTTTTTCACCGAATCCGAGTGGAATATTTAACCGGTTCAGAACAAATAATAACCTGTAATTTTGATGAACCAGATCGGCCATTTTCATTTCCGGAGTCAACACCGGTGTAAATTTATTCATCACGTTACTTTTTTTATTCATAACAAAGGTAATCAAAATAAAATAAACAAGAAATCCCTATTGAAAACAGGGATTTCTTGAACTAACTAATTAACAGAAGATTTATTCATTTTTATCACATTGCAAAGTAACCGTATTGAATCTGATATTACAATCGCACTTTCAGATGATTTTTATATTTCCCAATCATTATAAATAAGTAGAAGTTGTAAAATAGTTCTGAATATGAAAAATAAATATATCGCCTTGAAGATCTCTGAAAAATCTCAATTTGAATAACCACCGACAGACTGAACTATATTGTTTTTCATTCATTATCAGTCTGATAACAAGTGAAGAACCGAACGGCGAAAAATCGTCAAATGAAATCCAACCTTGTAATTTTGTCTCTTGAACTAATTCAGCTACCGAATTTTCTAAATAAAAATAATTACTAAAACAAAACATTACCTTCTTTGTTATTATAATGCTAACTGGCGATAAATAAATTTAAATGAAAACGGCTTTTGTCGAAACTTCTTGTAAAAAACATCAAGATATGAATACTATTAATTTAACAAAAGCCGATTTCCTGAAAAAGATAGTCGATTACGAAACGGACCCTACTAAATGGGAATATTTGGGAGATAAACCGGCAATCATCAATTTTTATGCAACCTGGTGCACTCCGTCCAAGATAATGGCTCCCATACTCGAAGAATTAGCCGAAGAATATGAAAATGATATCTATATTTATAAAATAGATGTAGATGCCGAACAGGAATTATCTGCTGCTTTTAATATAAGAAATACACCTACTTTGGTGTTTATCCCGATCAACGATTCTCCTCAGGTTATGCAGGGAATTACTAAGAAACAGATGCTTAAAAAAGCCCTTGAAGATATACTCTTAAGAGGTTGAGTTGGTTGAAACTAAATTAAAAGAAACAAACCTCAAAATAATCAAATTAAGCGCTATATTTGCAGCAAATTAATTTTACATGAAAACAGGCAATGAACTGGCTGATTTTAATCAAAAACAGTCTATAAATGACGCGCAACAAGAATTATTTTTATCCATCAACTCCATCAATGATGAAATAAGAATATTATCGGATTATATTAACAATTCTTATGCCTTTAGTGCACAAATACGCCGCGAAAATCCTTCCGATGTCAGTGCCATGTCCAGCATGCTGATCCGCAACGAATATATAGCAATGATTGCCAATCAGCAGAATTATTTGTCCTTGGTAAAACCACAGGTTACCATTATATCAGAGCAATATAATCAGTTCAATACAGTTAAATCCCGTTATAATGATATTAAAGAAGAGATCCTTTCTTTAAATAATCAGCAACTGAATAAGAATGACAAACTTATACAAAAGAAGATAAATGAATTTGAAGCCTATTTTCTGCAATTCGAAAAATTGTACAGGCAACATATGTACAACTGGCAGTTGCTGATAGATGTTGACCAACTTGATATCAAATTCAGCTTTGATGAAATAATGGCGACAGTACGGGAGACGACTCATGAAATGACGGTTAATGTTGCCTCATTAAGCGAAGTTTTTTACTATAAAGAAAACATGCAGAAAGGAAAACTTTCTTTGGCAGATTTACAAAACGATCCTCAATATAAAGAGGTTAAAAACTACATTTATTATTTCAATACTAATAAGGACGAGTTAATGTCCAGAGCATTATATGTACTTACTCCCGAATACGAGCATATTCATTCCAAAAAATCAATGATGTTAAAAAAAATTCATATATACTATGCCAACGACATAAATAGTATGTATGAAAAAGAATATGCTCATATTCCCATTCGAAGCGGCATTCAATCGAGTTTAATCGAACTCGAAGACATCATTAAAACAACAAAACAATATTATGATGAAATAGGGTAGGTTCTAAAATAAAACTATCCTCTAAGAATCCACTTCAAATAAAATCCACTATCTTTGCCGTCTAATTAATTATTGACAAGGAAATAAATTTTTCTTTGCGATAATGTTTGTGTAACCAATGGATACAAAAAACGATTAACCATGAATTTTATTGAAGAACTTACATGGCGCGGCATGATTCACACCATAATGCCTGGCACAGAAGAACAATTGAAGAAAGAAATGACAACTGCATATGTGGGTATCGATCCTACAGCCGATTCACTTCATATTGGCCATTTGGTAAGTGTAATGATGTTGAGGCATTTTCAACGTGCAGGGCACAAGCCCATTGCGTTGGTAGGTGGTGCTACCGGTATGATTGGCGATCCTTCCATGAAGTCGGCTGAACGCAATTTATTAGATGAAAAAACATTGCGCCACAACCAGAATTGCATCAAAAATCAACTGGCAAAATTTCTCGATTTCGAAAGTGATGCCCCCAATGCAGCCGAGTTGGTCAACAATTACGACTGGATGAAAGATTACTCTTTCCTTAACTTTATTCGCGATATCGGTAAACACATTACCGTAAACTATATGATGTCTAAAGATTCGGTAAAGAAACGCCTCAGCAGCGAATCGAGCGAAGGAATGTCGTTTACCGAATTTTCTTACCAGTTATTGCAGGGATATGATTTCTTGTTTTTGAACGAAAATAAAAATTGTAAACTCCAAATGGGCGGTTCCGACCAATGGGGTAATATTACCACCGGAACCGACCTGATCCGCCGCAAAACCGGAGGCGATGCTTTCGGTTTGGTATGTCCGCTCATTACCAAGGCCGACGGCGGAAAGTTCGGTAAAACAGAAAGCGGCAATGTGTGGTTTGACAAACGCTACACCTCGCCCTACAAGTTCTTCCAGTTTTGGTTGAACACCACCGACTTGGACGCCCAAAAATACATCAAGATATTTACAGCTATTAATAAAGAAGAAATTGACGCGCTGATAGCCGAACATACACAGGCTCCTCATCTGCGTTTGTTGCAAAAACGCTTGGCACAAGAGGTAACCGTAATGGTGCATTC
>JAVBUB010000106.1:0-16154 GCA_031555675.1 Paludibacteraceae bacterium
GGCACCGGTAACACCGGTAGCATTGGAGGTCCAGCTATAAGTGGCACCGGTAGGTGTGCTGCTTAGTGTTACGGCTGTGGTTGAGCTGCCCGAGCAGATGGTCTGGGAGGTAATCGCACTTATAGTAGGTAGGGGGTTGACCGTTATAGTCACTGCCCCTGCACTTCCATCACATCCATCTCTTACTACAAAGTAATAATCTCCGGCATCAGCAGATGTAACATTTGCTTTAGTATATGTTTTTGCTGCAGTTGTATTGGCTGGACCGGTAACCCATGTCCCTCCTCCTGTAAAACTGGAAGATCCTTTTTTCCATCCCCATTGTCCGGCTGTACTGGCATTGGTGGTTCCGGTAAGAGTTAAAGTTTCTCCTTGACAAAGACTTGTTTTATTGGCGCTTCCGTTCGCAGTTACAGAACCTATTGTAACTTGTACAGGACATGTTCTTACTCCATTTTGTTCTACTACATACCACCGTGTTTGAGCAGGTGTAACTGTGGTTGGATTTGTAGTAGTAGAAGTTGCATTTTGTATTTGAGTAGTAGATGTTTTTGCCGCTGCTTCGGTTGCGGCTTCATACCATGTATAACCTGTGGTAGCGCCGTTTACTTTCATTTGGGTACTAAGATTTGTAGTTCCACCATTACAAACTGTTGTTGGAGAGGCTTCTGCAGAAACACATGGACTTATCGGTGCAGTATGTAAGTTTGTGTTATTAGTGGTTCCATAATAACCTGCTGCTTTCCATGTAAATACTTGTGCAGCACGGCAATTACAGCCGGCTTTTACTTGGTTAACGCCTACTTCCAGCTTGAAATAACCCCGCGTTATACTACCAGTATAATTGGCAATAGGAACACGTATTTCAGTTTCCCAGTAATTTCCATTCTGGTGGTGTTTTTGATCAGCGCCGTTAGCATTTATGTTCCAACGTATCACATATTGGTCTGTTCCGCCAGCATTGTTTTGTAAATAAATTTCAACAGCGTCTGATGACCACCAATCGTTGTTGCTATTCGCATTCCGTGGAGCAGGGTCGTTTACTTTTATATAAAAATAGATATAATTATTATCATAAACGGTCTGCCATTCGGCCACTGTTCCTGTATATTTTATTCCATCGCAAGCTGTGTTTCCATAGGCTCTACAATCATGATTACCGGTTCCATCCACAAGATTTGCATAGGTAGCAGCCGTATTTTCAATTTTTTGTATAGGCGCCATCTGCCAAAATTTTTCAGTAGAATACCCATCCATAGTAACATCCTGACAAATTTTTGGGATGGTAAATATCGCAGCTCCGGCACCACAACAATCTTTTGGAGTTATGGTTATAGAAAGAGATTCTGTCGGATTACTTGTACATTGTACCCAATAAATAGTGGCAGCACTTGGTGCTACTTCCACCTGATTGCCGGTTGCGCCAGGTATAATGGTTCCTGCGGCTCCACCTGTTTTCCATACATAAGTATCAGAAGTAGTTCCTAAACCCTTGGCTGTTAATGTAGTTGGTGTTCCTGTACAAATATCAAGACCACTCGAAGATACTATTTCTTGTTTAACACAGCCAGTTACTTCTATCTCTTCGATACCCATAATGTAATCGTTGTTATTTGCTGCAAATGGAAACCGAATTTCAAAACCTGTATCATTGGCATCCATTGTAATATCAACATCAAATTGGACCCTATGCCCGTAAGGCTGTAAAGTTTGATTTCCTCCATTATTGGCGTCCCAACCATCACCCGCAATTGGAAAATCACCAGCTCCCGAACAGGGAGTTGTTGGTTGTGCTACAGTTTTCTTTGTTGCATTGTTGAGGTTAGCATTACCACCGCCAATATCCTTTACTTGCACTTGTGGACGGATATTTTGCCCATTACAACCATTAGGAAGAGTAGGGTTAGTAGCAAGCCCTATCAAATTAACTTTAACGTGATAAGTTTGCCCTGGCACTAATCCGTTTACCGTATAAGTGCCTATACTTCCATTACCATTTGGGTTAACAACAAATGTTCCACCACTTGGAGAATTGTAGTTATAAACCGGATACCCATTACTACCATTAAACCCTGTGATATTTTTCATAATGGTATAATATCCATTATTCAGAGCAGCACCGGTTGGATCTCCGCAAGTAGCTGTTGTTATAAACGATTCAGAGGCACCACCTTCAAACTTAATATCGCCTGCACAATAGGATCCAGTTGCGCCCGAAGCACTTGAAAAATTTGTGTATCCTACACGCATACTTTTGTATCCAGCCGGACATTGTGCATGAAGTAGAGGTAAAGTTGAAAACAGAAAAGTAAGGCACAGAAATGCCTTTATAGTTCCGGAAAGTATTCTATTTTTCATAGTAAATATGATTTAAGTTAGCATAGATTAAACATACAAATATATAAAAAAAATATAAATTATCAAAATAGTGTATTTTTTAATATTATGACACAATATTTGTGTATCTTTAAACCCCTTATCGTGTAGAGATTAAAGACTGTTCTGTAACCCTCCGGCAATTCTGCAATACAATTTATTTTATCGACTATAGAAATTCTGTATCTTCAAAAAATTTGGAATAATCATCGATATTCAGCGCGAACTTCAGTATGTCTTTTTTGCGGAAAAACTTAAGTTTTTTTGCTGCAAAATTTTGTAAGTACAACTTTTAATCGCTACCGGAATAATTGTTTACTTTATCAAAAAGGTTTAAAAATTCTTTTTGTGAAATATTACTAATGTATTCTATATTACTTATATAGCATATGCATACTCCTAATATTTTAGAAGTATGCATATGATGTATTTTTCCTGAGCCTTGACCATATCTTGTTTCAATTCGGCAATTAATTGCTGCTCGTCGATAGTCATATTTTTGCCCCTTAATTAATAGATGCAGAAAAGAAAGAAAACCTTGCATTGTTTTTTTTATGTTGTAAAACATAAAAAACAGAAATAAAAAAGGACTCAAAATTAAATTTTTTGAATCCTTTTTTATTTCTGTTCATTGCCTAACGAAATAGTTGATACTTACTTCGCGATGTTTAATTGATTCAGGATTTTCCTGAATATCTGTTCATTCGAATATCTCAATATCAAGTTATCAGTAAATAGCTTCTAATTTAAGCATCTATCGAAAACTTACAGGCAAATGCCTTTTGTATTTTGTCTACATAATCCAGTTTTTCCCAGGTAAAAAGTTCTACTTCTTTTTCTACTGTACCTTGGTACATGGAAGAGAAAACTTTTTTCACTTTTTTAGGTTCACGCCCCATGTGTCCGTATGAAGCTGTTTCCGAATAAATAGGATTGCGAAGTTTTAATCTTTCTTCGATCGCCTTTGGGCGAAGATCAAATAAATCGGTTACGATTTCAGCAATTTCGCCATCGGTGGCAGTTACTTTAGAGCGTCCGCAAGTATTTACATACACGTTCATGGGTTTGGCTACACCAATGGCGTAAGATACTTGTACCAATACTTCGTCCGAGATTTCGGCGGCAACCAAATTTTTGGCAATATGGCGCGCTGCATAAGCAGCCGAGCGGTCAACTTTGGATGGATCTTTACCTGAAAAAGCGCCTCCACCATGAGCGCCTTTACCACCATAAGTGTCCACAATAATTTTGCGTCCGGTTAATCCGGTGTCACCATGTGGCCCTCCGATAACGAATTTTCCGGTTGGATTAACATGCAATATCACGTAGTTATCGAAAAGTTGCTGAACCCTTTGAGGTAATTTGCTGATGACCCGAGGCAATAAAATTTGTTGTACATCCGATTTTATTTGTTGTACCATTTCTATGTCAGCCCGATCTTGTGTCCTGTCATTTGTAGCTTTTACAAAATCATCATGTTGTGTAGAAATCACAATGGTATGAATTCTTTTGGGGTTCCCGAAATCATCATATTCGATCGTTACCTGCGACTTAGAATCGGGACGAAGGTATGTCATTTCCTGCCCTTCGCGACGAATAGCAGCCAGTTCTATCAATAACAAGTGAGATAAGTCCAACGATAAAGGCATATAATTGTCGGTTTCGTTGGTAGCATAACCAAACATCATTCCCTGGTCGCCGGCACCCTGGTTCATCGGATCTTCACGTTCAACGCCACGGTTGATATCGGCAGATTGCTCATGAATGGCCGAAAAGATACCACAGGCATCTCCATCGAATTTATATTCACTCTTGGTATAACCAATACGGTTTATAACCCGGCGCGAAACTTCCTGTACATCCACATAAGCGCTGGATTTTACTTCACCGGCCAATACTACCTGCCCTGTTGTGACAAGCGTTTCGCATGCTACTTTTGATTGAGGATCGAAAGCCAGGAATTCGTCGAGGATGGCATCTGAAATTTGATCGGCCACTTTGTCTGGATGTCCTTCCGAAACAGATTCGGACGTAAATAAATAAGCCATAATTTAATTAAATATTAAGAATTAAGAAACAAAGTTCATAAGTTGAACTTCTATTCCGGATTCTGATTAAACAAATTAAATAATGGATTGTTTGGCTGCAAAGCAAATAAGGTAAGAAAATGTGTTTTAGCATTTTTTTATGTGGTTGCAAGCTAGCCAAATCTATCCACTTCATATTGAATACAAAGATAGTGAAAAAAATTAAAATCAGAAAATAAAATGAGTATTTTGTTTCAGTAGAGCGGCAATACTTTGCGGCTCATGAGCAAATTCAACTATTATCACTTTAAATTAATAATAACCACGCCATTTGTTCCTTTTACTCCAAAGATGGCAGTAGAGGAAGCATCCTTTAAAACTTCTACAGATTTTACTTCCCAAACAGTTAAATAGGAGGCATCGTAGGTTTGTACGCCATCTATAACATAGAGAGGATTGCTGTCCAGCTTGATAGAGCTAATACCTCTGATAATTAAGTTTCCGCCTCTGTATTCTACTCCGGCAACCCTCATAGCAATGGCTTTTAGCAAGTTCCTTTCACTGGTTTGATCCAATTCCTTTTTGGTAACAACAGTTCCTCCATACTGAGGATGAATATATGTTTTTGTTTCTTTATAAATATGGGTTGTATCATCTTCTAGCTGAACGATTACGTAATTTGTTCCTTCTAATGGAATTCTTAAAATATTTTCGGATGTCAATTTTAAAATAAGCGTATCTTTTAAAGAAGGGACATTTTTGATGTTGAAATATCCTTTTTTATTGGTTGTTACAGTCTTGGAAGTTACTGTAATTTCCGAAAAAGTATCAGATGTGACGGGATAAGTATTAGATGTGCTGACAGAAACATCAGGCACCGGTTTTTTGCCCTTTGAAATGTAGCCTTCCACCATCTTTTCCTGAGCCGATAAAAATCCTGCATGGATAGCGCTTAGGAAAAGTAATATGATTAGCTTTTTTGTTTTCATACGTAAATATTTTATTTTTTACATTAAGGTCGTATGAATTCCGAAGGGATCACGAATACTTTAATGTAATTATTTATACTATTAATAAGTAAACTCGCATTTTAGCTCCCTTTGGTCGTTGACTGTTGGTTTATTATCTATGGTCGACATTAATGTAAATGCTCGTTTTATAAAAATAAATTAATGAACTCATATTGACAAAGTTAACATTTTTATTTGTAAAAACAAAATTTTGAAAATAGAAGCCATAATTTGACATTTAACTCATTTAAAACTAATCAACTACTCATGTGAGTAGTTGATTTACACTTTTATATGGTGTATTTTTGTATAACGATTCCAATTTATTAATAAAAACTACAGCTTATGAAAACAAAATTTATCCTTTTTCTGTCCTCTTTTATTTTGGCAACCAATGCTTTTTCTCAGAATATTTATGTGACGAAGCGCGATTCAAATCCATATGGCTAAAATTGGATGCAAGTGGAACTATAACAGATAGTTATGATTTTACTACATCATTTCCAAATTTATATTCACTCGCAAGTTTAACCGATGATGAATCTACCAATGAAATATATGGCATCTCAGACGATGTTGTTGTAAAATATAATGTGATAACCAAAGCAGAGAGCTCTTTCATTTTACCCTATTTTGGTTATAGCGGAGTCTATGGAAGTATTATTGTAACAAATAATTCATTTTCAGCAACAAATGAAGTTTTTGGAGATAAGGTTTCAAAACCCGTGAAAGCTTATAATTTATTGGGGATGGAAATTCCGTTGAATACTAAAAATAGTATCATGATTATAGAATATGAAAATGGATCCAGGGAAAAAGTATATGTGAAATAATTTTTATAAAAAATCTCATTAATACAAATTTGCAATCATAAGTGTTTGAAACCTTATATTCGGACTAAAACCTCGTAGAGACGTTGCGCATTTCGACAAGCTCAATGACCACGGAACGTCTCTACTTCTTCAAATATCACTGTCCTCCGGTTCCGACAAAAGAATCTTCTTTATCTTTAAAAAGAACATTAAAAGAAGTCAAACTGCCATAAATACGGGTAATATATTGTTGCAGGTCAAATTTATCTTCGTCTGTAAGTACCTTATGGCTGTTGATATTTTGCTCTAACACCCGCAGGCGATCGCGAACCATCACTATTTTATGAAAAAATACTTCTAATGGAATTTCTTTGGATTGAGAATCATTTCCGGGTTTCAGAATCAACGTTCCTTTATTCCAACGTTCACCCATTTCAACCACATAATGTATGCCATCATGATGATTTAGAATAGAGGTCAGCACATCTTCTACTTCTTTTAATGTAAGCTTTGGTTCATTAGAAGTTGTTTCTGCTTTATCCAACACCTCCAAATCGTCGATAACACTATATTTGGAAAAACCCATCTTTCCGCCTCTTTCGAAAATAATTTCGCAATTTACCAGCGAAACACTGCTCACATATCCAACACCATACCTATCATGTTGTACGCGTGATCCTACAATTAAATCCTGCTCTGTCATGATTTTTAAATAATTGAATTACTTGATTTGGTTCTTTTTTATTCCTGTTCTTTCCAATAACCCGTCAATGGTTGGTTCTTGACCTCTGAAGCGGACATACAATGTCATAGGAGGTTCTGTTCCCCCTTTGCTTAATATATTATCACGAAAAGATGCTGCTGTTTTTTTGTCAAAGATGCCATTCTTTTTGAATACCGAAAACGCGTCGGCATCCAATACTTCCGCCCATTTGTAACTATAATATCCGGCGGCATATCCTCCAGAGAATATATGATTGAAAGCAGTACTCATACAAATGTTGTCAACTTTAGGCAATACCTGGGTATCTTTCCAAGCTTCTGTTTCAAAGGTAATAACATCATCTTCATACGGCTTTTTAAGCGTATGCCAAGCCATATCCAGGTAACCAAAACTTAATTGACGCAAGCAAGCATAAGCGACATTGAAGTTTTCGGCAACTTTTATTTTCTGTATATATTCAATAGGTAATTTTTCTCCGGTTTTATAATGTTCGGCAAACTCATCCAGAAACTCTTTTTCGCTCATCCAGTTTTCCATAATTTGCGAGGGTAGTTCCACAAAATCGCGATACACATTCGTTCCCGATAAACTCTCGTAAGTAACATCCGAAAGCATGCCGTGCAAAGCATGTCCGAATTCATGAAGAAAAGTGTTTACCTCGTCATAAGTCAACAAAGCGGGTTTAGTTTTAGTAGGGCGCGTAAAATTCATGACTACCGAAATCTGTGGGCGGTAATCAACGCCGTTTATTTTCTTTTGTCCTTTAAATTCGGTCATCCAGGCGCCACTGCGTTTGCTTTCGCGCGAATGAAAATCGGTATACAAAACAGCCATGAATTTTCCGTTGGCATCGAATACCTCAAAAGCTTCAGCTTCTTTACTGTAAACAGGTATTTTGTCGTTTTTCCTGAATTGCAATCCATACAATTGGGTGGCCAGTCCGAAAACTCCTTTTTTTACTTTTTCCAGTTCAAAATAAGGTTTTAATAACTCATCATTAATATTAAACTTTTCGTTTTTCAATTTTTCGGAATAATAAGACCAATCCCAAGGCATAACCGCAAAGTCAGCTCCTGTTTTAGTAGCATAATCCTGTACTTCCTGATATTCCTGTAAAGCAGTAGGTTTATATGCTTTGAGTAATTCATCCAGTAAATTATACACATTTTTCTCATTTTCAGCCATCCTGTTTTCCAGTACATATGCCGCAAAATCCTGATGACCCATCAATTGTGCTACTTGCAGACGGAGAGCAGTTATTTTTTTTATGATGTCGCGGTTGTCGAATTCGCCACCAGCCATACATTTGGTGTTATACGCTATATAAAGTTCTTTGCGTAAGTCCCTGTTTTCGGCATATTTCATAAAAGGGATATAGCTGGGTGCCGTAAGGTTAAACAGCCATCCTGCTTTTCCTTTGTCTTTGCTCAACGCAGCCGATGATTCCAAAAAGTCTTCGGGTAAACCTTTTAACAGGTTTTTATCAGTAATATTTAATTGATACAAGTTGGTTTCTTTCAGTACGTTTTGTCCGAATTGTAAAGTCAAGGTACTTAATTCCGAAGATAATTGACGATATATTTCTTTGTCGGCATTGCTAAGATTGGCTCCGCTCCGTACAAATCCGTTGTATGTTTTTTTGAGCAACATTTGTTGTTCAGGAGTCAGGTTTAGTTTGTCTTTTTGCTCGTAAACAACTTTTATCCGGTTAAAAAGATTTTCGTTGAGCGAAATGTTATTTTCATGTTCTGTTAAAATCGGCGACATTTCGAGCGATAAAGTTTCCAATTCGTCAGATGTTTCGGCACTTAATAAATTGAAAAACGTAGCACTTACAACGCTTAGTAATTCTCCGGAATGCTCCAAAGCAACAATTGTATTGTCGAAAGTCGGACTTTGCGGATTATTGATAATTGCTTCAATTTCTTCATTTTGCTGTTTAATTCCTTCTAAAAAAGCAGGTTTGTAATGCTCGATTTTTATCTTATCGAAAGGAATGGTCTGGTGTGGTGTGTTGAATGGGGAGAAAAAAGGATTTTTGGCATTGGCAGCCGCATTGAATACAGTCATAAGAATTAATAATTTAATGAATTTCATATAAGTAGATATAAATTTTCCCACAAAGACACAAAGAACACGAAGTTTATTCTTTTGTGTTCTTTGTGTCTTTGTGGGAAATAATAATTTTTATTTTACAATCATCCCTTCTGCCAGTTTCTCGGCAGTAGCTTTATCAACCAGCATTTCTACCAGTTGCAGTGCAAATTCGATAGCAGTGCCAGGCCCTTTGCTGGTTATAATATTACCCGATACCACCACCCGTTTATCTTTTTCTATGGTAGCGCCTTGCAGCTGATCTTCGAAACCAGGATACGAAATAGCCGGTTTTCCTTTCAATAATCCCATTTGTCCCAAAACAAGAGGTGCGGCACAAATGGCGGCAACATATTTTTGTTGGTTGTTATATTGGTTGATTAATGCTTTTAATCCTTCATGGGCATTCAAGTTATTCGTTCCGGGCATTCCACCGGGTAAAATCACTATATTACCTGTTGAAAAATCTGTTTTATCAAAAATTTCGTCGGCTACTACTTCTATCGCATGAGCGCCTTTAACATTCTTACCTGAAGTGATAGAAATAGCAAGGGTGTTAATTCCACCACGCCTCAAAGTGTCGATAATGCTGATCGCCTCTATTTCTTCGAATCCGGGGGCTAAAAATACAAAAGCTGTTTTCATAATTTTTATAGTTAACGAGTTTATAGTAAACAAGTAAACGAGATTCTGTTATAAAAAACAAGTCTTGTCAACTTCGTTTGCTCGTCTACTTTATCAATTTAACGTATAACGATAAGTAATTGTTCCGAGTTCCGTTTTGGTTCCTGTTGTAAATTTAGCTTTTTTAGCTGCCGATAGTGCGGCATTCCTCACAGAACTTTCGGTAATATTCGTTCCTGTGCCGAAACTTGCTGTTATAACACTACCGCTTTCATCAACTGTAATATCTATCACAATAACTCCTTCTACAGGCGTATTATCACTTGGCTTTGGTAATGTTCCGGATATGCTTCTTGTACCTACTTTGGCTACAGCACCTCTACCTGAGGTTCCTGTTCCAAAAGGATTACCTTGGTTTCCGGCACCTGTGCCGTCTCCCGAGCCTGTACCACTTCCGTTTCCTGAACCTGAGCCGGTACCTGTTCCACTTCCGGTGCCCGTTCCGCCGCCAGTTCCTCCAGTACCACTGCCGAAGGCACCTCCCGTTGTGTTGCGTATAGCAGCTGCCTTAGCATCTTGTGCCGCTTTTCTTTCGGCTTCAAGTCTTTTTTGCTCGGCTATACGGGCTTCTTCCTGTCTTTTCTGTTCGGCAATGCGTTGTTGTTCTTCGCGTTGTAGCCGTTGTTGTTCCAATAATTGCCGTTGTTCTTCTTTTTTCCTTTCCTGTTCTTTCCTTTTGGCTTCTTTGGCTTCGATGGATTCTTCGAAGGTCTGTGTTTGAAGAGGCTCTTGGGAATGAGCGGGTGGGGTAGGTGTTGGAGTTATTGGTTCTACCGGCACAGGATCTAAAGCGCTCATGGGTGCCGGTTCATAAAAGCTTTGTCCACCACCTTGTCCACCGCCATTGGGAGAATCGCCGAATCTGATACTTAATCCCTCATCGTTATCTTGTTCTATACGAAAAGATAACTTGCATAAAAACAAGATAAGTATCAATAAGATGCCGGATACAATGGCTCCAGTAGCTCCGTATATTTCCGATTTTTCAATTTTTCTCATACATCAGATTGGTTATTTCTCCAATGGTCTTGTAGCTAATACTAATTTGAATTTATTTCTGTTGGCCACATCAAGTACTTTTACTATTTCGCGGTAAGGCACGGTTTCGTCGGCATAAAGCGCCACGTACATTTCCGGATTTTCGCTGACAACATTTTGTAAATAACTTTCTATTTCATCAAACAATATAGGGCTTTCTTCCTCTTTATCGCGGGCGATGGAATAGTTATTTTGCGCGTCAAGTACAATGCGGACAATGGTTTTTTGTGCTTGTTCTGTTTTTGAGCTTTGAGGAAGCAATACCTTGATCGTGTTGGTATGAACAACCGTGGTAGTGATCATAAAAAACAATAACAACAAGAATATAATATCAGTCATGGATGCCATACTAAACTCAGCACTGACTTTTGTTCTCCTTTTTAATGCCATAATTTTCTTTTTAAATTAAAAAATGAAAATAATGAAGAAAATGAAAGAAATAAAGAGAATGAGAAAACATTATTTTTTTCATTATTTTAATTTTTTCATCTCTTTCATTTTTATTTATGCTGGTTCATTCAAAATATCCAAAAATTCAAGAGAGTGCGCTTCCATTTTACTGATGGCATTCGCCACACGGGTAACCAAGTAGTTGTACATAAAGAAAGCAATGATACCCACGAATAAACCAGCTACAGTAGTTACCATGGCTTCATAAATTCCGGCAGAAAGAACACTCATGTTTAAGGTGTCTCCTGCATTGGCCATATCAAAGAAAGCGCGTACCATTCCGGTTACAGTTCCGAAGAACCCAAGCATGGGAGCTCCTCCCGCAACAGTTGCCAATAAGGCTAATCCTTTTTCAAGTTTGGATATTTCAATATTTCCTACATTTTCTATGGCAATCAATACATCTTCCATCGGTCTTCCCAAACGGGTAATTCCTTTCTCAATCATACGGGCTGATGGAGTATTGGTTTGATGGCACAGGTTAACAGCCGACTCTATTTTTCCTTCGAAAATGTAATCTTTAATACGATTCATAAAAGTAGGATCTTCTTTAGATGCCCCTTTAATAGATATAATTCGTTCTATTGAGATGTAAATACACAAAAGAAATAGAATAAGAAGCGGAATCATGATCCAACCACCTTTTTGGGCCATTTCCCAATAATTCATACTTACTTCTTTAGAAACTTCGGCTACAGCTCCAGTAGCTGTTTCGGCCAAATCAGTTACTTGTAAAATCAAATTTAAGTTCATAAATCAAATTTATTATTAGTTGTTTTTTAATTGTTCTTTATAAAGTTGTATTATTTTTTCTAATCCGTAATATAACGCGTCCGAAATTAACGCGTGTCCTATAGACACTTCCAACAGGTTGGGTACGTTCTTGTAGAAATAATTCAGGTTTTCCAAGCTCAGGTCATGCCCGGCATTAATGCCCAACCCAACTTCATGGGCAGCTTTGGCGGCTTCAATAAAAGGTGCTACAGCTCTTTCTTTATTCACAGGATACTCTGTTGCATAAGGTTCGGTATACAATTCAACCCTGTCTGTTCCTGTTTTAACCGCATTTTTAATATTTTCAATGTTAGCATCTACAAAAATAGAAACACGGATTCCTTTTTCGTGGAATTCTTTAACTGTTTCTTTCAGAAAAGCTTCATTTTCGATAGTGTCCCAGCCTGCGTTGGAAGTAATGGCTTCAGGTGGATCGGGAACAAGTGTTACCTGATCGGGTTTTACTGCCAATACCAAGTCAATAAAAGAACGAGATGGATAACCTTCGATATTGAATTCCGTTTTTACCAGCGGACGAAGATCATACACGTCTTGATACCGGATATGACGCTCATCCGGACGGGGATGTACGGTAATACCTTCGGCTCCGAAACGTTCGCAGTCCTGCGCTACTTTTAGTATGTCGGGAACGTTTCCGCCCCGTGCATTCCGTATCGTAGCTATTTTATTGATATTTACACTTAATTTTGTCATTTCCTTTCAATTCCGGTATTTTAATTTACCCGTTTTATTATATTTGCAGATGTTTGCCACAAAAACATAAATAAGCAAATAATTAAAATTTACATGTTTATGTGGTGTTATATTTCTTAACAAGATGGGTTTTTTGTATTCTTCGTGTCTTTGTGGGAAAAATAATCATAAAACTTACAAAAATAAAATTAAAAGCTGAAATAATTATATAAATGCTGGCAAAAGATTTAATATCAAAGAAAAAATTTGCACTCAAGCTGTCGGATACAGGTGAAATTGCCTTGGATTTGATGAATGAACTCAAAGTATCTCATTTGCCGATCGTAAATGACAAGACTTTTGTAGGCCTTATTTCTGAGAAAAATATATTGGAACTGGATAGTATTCAAGAACCGTTTAAAAATTTGGGATTATCACTTTTTACTCCTTTTGTTTGTAATCATCAGCATTTTTTTGATGCCATAGAAGTGGTTACATGCTTGCACCTGAGTTTAATTCCTGTATTAAATGAGCGGGAAGAATATCTGGGCTGCGTTTTACCTTCCGAATTGCTGGAAAAAGCGGCGGCGTTACTTAATACAAACGGACCGGGTGGTGTTATTATTTTGCAGGTTCATGACCATGATTATGTACTGAGCGAAATTGCCCGTATCATTGAAAACGAAAATGCTAAGGTTCTTAGTTTTACAACGAATTTACGATCGAATGGTTTTCTGCTCATCACGATGAAAATCAATACGGAAAACTTTAGCTCTATCCTGAAAAGTTTAGAACGTTTCAATTATGAAATTTATTCTTATTTTATGAATGCCAATGATGAAACCGATACTTTCCAGAAGCGGTTGAATGAATTTATGCATTATATAAATATTTGATGTTAGGATATTCAAATGAACAGATATTCATTTAACATATATCGCGAAGTAAATATCTATCAATATCATGAATAAATATCTTACTTTCTGTTGTGAATAATATTAGCTATTACATTAAACAAATAATCAACTCAACGAATCAACAAATAAACTTATGAAAATAGCAGTTTTCGGAAATACCTATAAAAAAGAAAGCATTGAACCGATTAAAATATTGTTCGATATTTTAAAACAGAAAAATGTGCGGGTAATAACGAATCCCGATTTCTTTGCTTTCCTTCGGAATGAAATAGGAGAATCTGATTTGGATATTATCGATGAAATTGTAGAGAATGATAATTTCGAAGCGGATATGGCATTGAGTATCGGTGGCGACGGAACTTTTTTGAATACAGCTTGCCGCATTGGTAACAAAGGCATTCCTATTTTAGGGATTAATACAGGGCGGTTAGGTTTTTTAGCCGATGTTTCAATAGACGATATAGTGGAGGCTATTAATGAAATAGACAATAATGAATATTTTATAGAAGAACGCTCTGTGATACAGTTGAAAACAGATAATCCACTGTTTCATGCCAATCCGTACGCATTAAACGAAATAGCCATATTGAAACAAGATACATCTTCGATGCTTACCATTGATGTACATATTAACAATGAATACCTCAATACTTATCAGGCCGACGGATTGATTATAGCGACCCCAACCGGGTCTACCGCCTATTCGATGAGTGTTGGAGGGCCTATTGTAGTACCTCAGGCCAACAACCTGATTGTTTCGCCCGTAGCACCACACAGTTTAAGTGTCCGCCCGATGGTTATTCCAGATACATGGACAATAGAACTTACCGTAAAAAGCCGTAATAAAGCATTTTTGGTCGCATTGGACGGACGTTCTTTCGTGTTCGAAGAAGAATATAAACTAACTATTGCCAAAGGTAATTATACCATTAAGGTAATTAAAAGACCTCAGCATACTTTTTTCAATACATTGAAGAATAAGTTGATTTGGGGAGTGGATATGAGAAATTAAGAATAAAAAAACAAGATTCCACAAAACCAAGTAGAAACGTTGCGCGCAAGGGTCTTACGGAATAGCTTTCAAATTCAAATAAAATGACAAAACAAGATTTACGCATCATATACATGGGCACACCCGATTTTGCGGTAGAAAGCCTGAAGGTTTTGGTCGAAAACGGATTTAATGTTGTAGGCGTTGTTACCATGCCCGATAAACCAGCCGGAAGAGGACATCATATACAATATTCACCCGTGAAACAATATGCACTTGAGCATAATCTCAAATTGTTGCAACCGGAAAAACTCAAAGACGAAACATTTCTCGAAGAATTGAAATCATTGCAGGCAGACCTACAAATTGTGGTGGCCTTTCGCATGCTTCCCGAAGCAGTTTGGAACATGCCCCGCTTGGGTACATTCAATCTGCATGCTTCTTTATTACCACAATACCGTGGTGCGGCGCCTATTAATTGGGCGGTAATAAACGGTAACAAAGAAACGGGTGTTACTACTTTCTTTTTGACCCATGAAATTGATACCGGAAACATTATTTTACAGGAAAAAACACCCATTTTACCCAAAGATACCGCCGGGGATATTCATGACAGATTAATGACCATAGGTGCACAATTAGTGAAAAAAACAGTTGAATTGATTATAGCGGGAAAAGCTCAGGGCATGCCTCAACCTCACTTAGAGGATATGAAACCTGCTCCCAAGATTTTTAAAGATACTTGCCGCATTAATTGGAATATGCCAGCAGAAGATCTTTATAATTTTGTCCGGGGCCTTTCTCCTTATCCGGCGGCATGGACAGAATTGGTTTCTCCCTCAAATGAAGTGATCGGATTAAAAGTTTTTGAAGCTGAGGCAGAATTGAAAGTTCACGATGAAATGGGAGGAAAAATAGTTTCCGATCATAAAAATTACATGAAGGTAACAACTTCCGATGGCTATCTGAAGTTATTATCCGTTCAACTGGCCGGAAAAAAAAGAATGTCTACCGAAGAATTACTCAGAGGATTCAAAATAGAAAGTTATACGTTGAAATGATTGAGATCAGGCAAATACATACTTCCGATAAAGAATTGTATTCTTTTGTAGAAAATGTATTCATCAGCTCTTTTCCGGAAGAAGAACGAAGGGAATTGTCGCTGCAACGCGAATATACCGATCATCATATTACTTTCCATAATAATGTTATCCTCGATGAAAATAAACCTGTAGGATTGATTTCCTATTGGGATTTTGATTCCTTTGTTTATATTGAACATTTAGCCATAGATGGATCTGTTCGGAACGCTGGTTATGGTCGGCAGGTTATTGACATGTTTACAGATCGCCTGCATGTTCCTGTTGTGTTGGAAGTAGAATTACCTGTTGATGAAATAACCAAACGGCGAATAGCGTTTTATCAACGCCAAGGTTTTGTGTGTTGGGAAACAGCGTATAAGCAACCGCCATATTCGGGACATGGGAGTTATATTCCGATGAATTTAATGGTAAAAGGAAATTTGTCGGAGAAAGAAGATTTTGAAACAATAAAAAACAAACTA
>JAVBUB010000191.1:0-6367 GCA_031555675.1 Paludibacteraceae bacterium
CAGTAATTTGTTGCTTTCATCTAGAAATCGAGTTTCCCAAATGGCTTTAGCAGCAAAGTTTGTAAAAGAAAATCTTCCTTTCCCTCTTTTCCCATGCGTACTTGAAGTTCTCTGATACGTTTGTTTCTTGGGGGAATCTAAAAAAGCGCCAAAACTCTTACCTAAATCAGATAACTTAATACCATCTCCATTGTCAGATATTGTAATAGTTGAAACATGAGCCAACTCATTTGAATTAAACTTTATATCGACAATAGATGCTTTTGCATCAAATCCGTTCCAAATTAATTCGGCAACTGCCTGCCTATAATCTGACGGAATACCTGCATTTTCAATACTTTTATCGCTTGTACTTATTTTATTTCTCATAATACAACTTTAATTATAATGGCTTAATTACTATACATGGCTACTTTTTGAAGAAATAAGTAATTCCCTTACATCTACGTTTAAAACTTTTGCAATCTCTAATAAAGTTTCCAAAGATGGTTGAGTTTCGTTTGTACACCAACGCGATACGGTTGCTTCGTTTTTCCCTAACACTTCAGCAAGCCATTTTCCTGTTCGCTGTTGTTCAACAAGTACTACTTTCAATCTATTAATTTGCTTCATCTGTAAAATGATTGATATATTCTGCAAATATAGTATAATTTGCAGTCAAAATCAAATTATCTTCTTTGTCAATATTTGCACTGCCGTTTCCTGCATGGGTTCCAACTCAATTATGGGTTACACTTAGGTATAATCTTGTTACAACCATCATCCCTAAAATGGGATGTTTGTTGTAGCAAACTCCATTGCTATCTCCGCTCGCGCGGTTTTGTAAACCGTGCGTACCAAACGCACCGATTGCAAACCGGCACGAGCGCGGGGAAGGATGCAAACGACAATCTAATTTATTACAAGTACAAAAATTACTAAGTTTACTCATAAATGATTATTTATTTTCTTCTATACATTTCCCTTGCTCATTGAACAAGTCCCGATGTTTATCACCCCATTCCTCCATCTTTCGAATAATTGGAACTAAAGATTCTCCAAGTTCGGTTAAAAAATACTCTACTTTCATTGGAACGGTGGCGTGGATGACCTTATAGATTATTTTAAATTCTTCCAGTTCACACAAGTGTTTGTTCAATACCCTTTTCGTCGATCCTTTAATCTGTTTTTGAAAATCCACCGGCCTGTGATGACCGGCCGTAATGCAGTTGATTATATAAGGATTCCATTTTGCTCCAAGCACTAATTGAGTGACTTGAACGCCACAATCGAGGTCTACGGGTATTTTACGTTCGTACATAATCTTAGAAGATTGATATTATAGGCAAAGATACGAATAACCAACAAGGGGATAAAATTATCATGGGGTGAATAATTTGTCCCTTATTGTACAGCTTTTAGAAGGGTTGTAATTTTACATCGGAGAATAAAGGCTTACTATTGACAAATCAATAAAAGGATAAAATAATGACAGAAAAAATTAAGGTAGCAGTACTATATCACTCCGTGACAGGCACTACCAAACGTATGGCTGAAGCCATAGTAAACGGTATAAACTCCATAGATGGCGTGGAAGGTAAAGCATTTTCCATATCTGAAATCAATGCGGAATATGTTAAGGAAAGCAGGTGCGTGATACTCGGCACTCCCAGCTACTACGCCAGTATGACGGGCGAGGTAAAGATGTGGTTTGAGAAGTCGGCGGGTCGTCTCGGCCTGGCCGGGAAGATCGCCGGAGCTTTTGCCACGGCCGACTACATACACGGTGGCGGCGACATAGCCATGCAAAGCATCCTCGCTCATTTCATGGTGTACGGCTGCATGGCATATTCCGGCGGTGGCTCGGACGGTGCGCCCGTGATCCATCTCGGCCCAGTTGCCATAAAAAAGGACGCAGATGAATATATCTCGCTATTTACCCTCTATGGCAAGCGTATGGCCGCAAAAACGGGGGAACTGTTTGGCCAGAAAGGTTGTTAAGACTACGCGCTGTCCTACTAAATTAAGTTTCATTCTGAAATTTGAGAGGGTATATCAGGCATCTGATATGCCCTTTTTTTATAATCCTCTGCTTGCGCGGTTTTGTAAACCGTGCGTACAAAACGCACCGATTGCAAATCGGCATGAACGGAGGTTGATATATCCTTATCTGTGCTATCTATTCGGAGTGTGGCTTATAGTCACACTCCGAATGTTAAAGCGTCAAATCTATTATTCTCTCTTCTGCTATTGTAATCTTTTCCATGCCGTTTTTACGCACAATAAACGTATTTTCGGTACCTACGGCCCCTACGCCATCAATAATAAATTTGGGTTCGAGGGCAATTACCATATTTTCTTCCAGTGGTTCTTTGTTTTTGTTACACAATACGGGTAGTTCGTTAATAACCAACCCTACACCGTGCCCTACAAATTTAGCCTGCTGTTTTTTTCCCATAAAACAGCTGCTTAGTCCGTATTTATCTACAATTTTTAAAGATTCGAGATATAAATCCTCACAAATGGTTCCCGGTTTTCCCATTTCGGCAAGGACGTGCTGTATTTCTATCGAAACCTGGTGCGCGTCATATGCTTTTTGTGGCAACTTACCGATAGAAAAGGTACGCGTCAAATCCGTAATATAACCGGTATAATTGCCACAAATATCCATCATAATAGCTGTTCCGGAGGTTAGTATAGATCCATTGTGTCCGATAGGGTTTGAAGGGTGCATACCCGCACCTCCCAACGCAAAGTCATACGGAGAAGCTTCTCCGGCATTCTCTCCCGCCAACACGCTTCCCATAAAAGCTTCCATGCTTTGTCCGAAAATGCGGAAAAGACCCAGGTGCCCGTTTAAACGCGCGCTATATTCCGCGGCGGCGGATAGTTCATGATCGGTCATTCCTGCGCGGTAAAGACCAGGTATTTGGGAATAAGATAGAGATTGTAACCTTGCAGATTCTATTAATTGTGAAAGTTCATAGTTTGTTTTTACGCTTCTTACTTTTCGCAATAATGCTGTACCGTTTATCATTTGCTGAGGGCGGAAAATCTTTTCAAACCTTATCCATTCATCGTAAGAAATTTCGCCTCCTTCTACCAGTAAATTGTTGGGTAATGCTATTTTCTTTTCGGTTAATATCCCCGCTATATCTTCGGGTTTGCGAATGTAGATAAACCTGTCATCAGTAATTCCTTCGGGACGGCGGATGAAAACAAGCGGATCGCCTTCCTGTTGCAAATATACGTAGCCGTTGATAATGCTACCTAACACATAAAACAGGTTCATATTGGTAGAAATAAGGCAGGCATCTATTTGTGCTTGTTTTAATTCGTTTTGTATCTTTTTCCAGCGAAGCTGTAGCTCTGTTGTGTTTAAATTTAAGTACATAGTAAAAGTAAGAATTGAAAGTTGAAAAATTCTTAGTAAAAACCAAACGATAAATTGAGCAGAGAGTTGAAAATGCAATAACAATAACTTGTTTACTCGTCTACTGGTTAACTTGTCTACTTTATTATTTTAATTGCGTTATTTCATAACCTTTTTGTTGTAATTGGGCCAGTAATCCATCTGTACCATACATATGAGCCAACCCTACAATTACAAATTCTACTTTTGAATTCGACAGGTATTTTTCAATTTTCGGTATCCAATTATTATTTCTGTCTGTAAACATGTCTTTGTATACTGTTGGAAATTTTTCTTGCATATCCTTCAATTCTACTTCTATTTCGGTTGATGTCCCATTTTTCCATCCCGAAACAAGTGAAAGAAGTTCTGTTTCTATTTTATCAAAATCTTCTAAATAATATTCTACAAATTCATTTTCATATCTGTTGCCCATATTGGCTAGCAAGCTTAGTTGAAACTCTACGGTTTCGAGGTAATTTAGCTTCTTTTTCTTTTCGTTGGCTTTAGAGAGAAAATAATTGTCAACACCTTGTGCCGTAAAGCCTAATTTTTGAATATTTCCTAAGCTTAATATATTCATTACCATGCCAGGTTTAAAGTGTTGCAAACTTTCTATAGGCAATGAATACTTTTCACATTCGGCCTTTAATTTCTGATAAGTAGTGTCATTCAATACTGTTTTTAATGTTTGTCCTTGTGGAAGAATGAATTGGGATATCATTTTTCCTAAAGCATCATTGGAAACTTTATCTATCTCGGCTTCAATTACCAATATGTCTGATTTCTCAAATGCTGTTTCGAAAGCAGCAGGTAAAGGAAAATCGTTCTCGCGTAAAACGTGTATGCTTCCTCCCAGGTAAAGGATATTTTTCCCTTTCTTTATTTCCCAAACAGATGCCTGGGAGAATGTAGAAATACAACATAAAAAAATGAGGGAGAAAAGGATGGTTAGTTTTTTCATTCTTGGTTATTTAAAAATAAATTTCCCACAAAAACACAAGGAGCACTAAATTGTGTGAGCTTTGTATTTTTGTGGGAAACATTCTTGGTTGTATTTTTTATATGATCAGCATAGCATCGCCATATGTACCAAAACGGTATCCTTCTTTAAGAGCAATGTCATAAGCTTCGAGAACTTGCTCATAACCTCCAAATGCCGCTGCCATCATCAATAGGGTAGAGTAGGGCATATGGAAATTGGTTACCAGCCTGTTGGCTACGGTAAAGTCGTATGGAGGATAAATAAACTTGTTGGTCCAACCATCGTATGGTTTAATTTGTCCGTCTGTACTTACGGCTGTTTCAATGGCGCGTAATACGGTTGTTCCTACGGCACAGATGTTGTTTTTATTTATTTTGGCATTGTTAACAATATCAGCGGCTTCGAGCGTGATAATCATTTGTTCCGAGTCCATTTTATGTTTGGTCAGGTCTTCAACATCAATATCACGAAAATTTCCCAGTCCGGCATGAAGTGTAACATAAGAAAAATCGATTCCTTTTATTTCCAGTCTTTTCAATAATTCGCGGCTGAAGTGAGTTCCTGCTGTTGGAGCCACCACAGCGCCTTCGTGTTTTGCAAAAATGGTTTGATAACGGTCTGCATCGCTATCTTCAACAGGGCGTTTAATAAACTTGGGAAGTGGAGTCTCGCCCAATTCAATCAATTTCTGTTTGAATTCGTCATATTCTCCATCGTATAAAAATCGTAAGGTACGCCCTCTCGAAGTGGTGTTATCTATTACCTCGGCTACCATGGCATCGCCAAAATATAATTTGTTTCCGATTCTTATTTTACGGGCAGGATCTACCAGTACGTCCCAAAGTTTGAGTTCGCGGTTAAGTTCCCTCAATAGGAAAACTTCGATTTTAGCGCCTGTTTTTTCCTTGTTTCCGTATAAGCGGGCAGGAAATACTTTGGTATCATTAAATACCATTACATCTTTATCATCAAAGTAATTAATAATTTCTTTGAATATTTTATGCTCTATATTTCCTGTTTTTTTGTCGAGGACTAATAACCGTGATTCATCACGATTTTGGGCAGGATACAAAGCAATTTGCTCTTCCGGCAATTTGAATTTAAACTTTGAAAGTTTCATGATATAATAGTTATTTAGTTTATATTACAATGTTAATTGTTCTAATTGGTTTACGAATTCGTCGGGTAGCAAACATTTATCCAATGTCACTTCTCCGATACGGGTTCTTTCCAAACCAACTAGGTGGGCGCCCGATTGCAATGCCTCTCCAATATCCCGTGCCAACGCGCGGATATAAGTTCCTTTGCTGCAAACCACTCTTATTTTAAGTATATTATCGCAAAATTCGAGTAATTCTATTTCATCAATTACCAGAATTTTTGGTTTCAAAATAACTTCTTCTCCTTTTCTGGCGAGGTCATAAGCTCGTCTTCCTTCTACCTTTACCGCAGAAAAAGCAGGAGGTACCTGCTCTATTCTTCCAACAAATTTGGGTAAAGTTTGTTCTATGAGAGGACGGGTTATATGTCCCGTTTCATATGTTCCATCTATTTCTGTTTCCAGGTCGAAAGACGCCGTTGTTTCTCCCAACTTAAGAGTGGCAATATATTCTTTCGTCTGAAATTGGAACGTATCAATCAGTTTTGTTTTCTTCCCGGTGCAAACAATTAATACGCCACTTGCCAACGGATCCAATGTTCCGGCATGCCCAACCTTTAGTTTTTTTATATTCAGTTTTTTCTGAATATTATACCGTATCTTTTTTACAAGGTCAAATGATGTCCAGTACAGCGGCTTATTAAAAAATAAGACTTCTCCTTCTTCAAAATCCATCATTATGCTACACCTCCAAATGATAACCGCACAACATCAGAATAATAATAACGGATCCTGCTATTATCCGATAATAACCAAAAGCTTTAAATCCGTATTTGGTCAAAAAGCCGATAAAAAATTTAATGGCCAGCATGGCTACAACAAAGGCAACAAT
>JAVBUB010000046.1:0-20050 GCA_031555675.1 Paludibacteraceae bacterium
ATATTTGACCCCTGCAAAAAGCATAACCCTGTGGTACAAAATTACCTCCGAACAACATAATTTCTGCAAGAAATGGATCCACACCATTCCTTGAAGGAAAAATTCCTACCGTGGCGATGCAATAGTTTAATGTTAAATATGGTTGCATAATGCTAACAGCTGCGCCATTTCCGGTTGCAGACAGGGTTAGCTTTTTAGAAACCCAGTTGGTACCATCGTAGTACATTAAGTCGCCTGATTCTGTTACAGAGCTATTACTTACATAAGTAGGTGTTTTCTTTACCCATTTGGTACCATTAAATTGTAAAATATCGCCATTAACAGCACCGGTCAACGTGAAGTTGGCTGCTACAGTAGGGTCAGCTTCCGCGGTTAAGTAGCTGGGCGTAAACTTCACCCATTTGGTTCCGTTGAATTGCAACAAGTCGCCGTTGGCTGCACCCGTCAATGTAAAGTTGGCTGCTACAGTAGGGTCAGTTTCAGTGGTTAAGTAGTTCGGTGTAAACTTTACCCATTTGGTTCCGTTATACTTTAATATATCGCCGTTGGCTGCACCGGATAATGTGAAGTTGTTGGTAAAGGTAGGGTCTACCTCAGCAGTGATGTAGTTCGGTGTGAACTTCACCCATTTGGTTCCGTTAAATTGCAACAAGTCGCCGTTAGCTGCACCGGATAATGTAAAGTTGGCTGTAAAAGCCGGATCGGTTTCTACGGCCGATTTCGCATGCAGAGCATAAGGAACACTCAATAGTTGGGTAGTACCGGCAATAGAATAATTGGTCCCTCCTGCCGGGTCGATTTCGGTTTTAATGTAATAAATCCCGTTCGACCAATCTATTGTGGCAAAATCTCCACTTACCGAAGATCCTCCTCCAATTTCGAAACTAACCAATCCGTTGATATTGGATGTGGGCATTTGTGTTTCAACATATTGGGAAGCACCTGTCGAACTTCCTTCTAGAATGCTTATTCTCATCCCTACAGATGAATTCTCAATCAAGTTACCGGATGCATTCCGGATAACCGCCTGATAGCTTATTTTTTCGGGAGCCTGAGCTTGTAAGCTTAGACAAGGAATAAACAGCAGAAATAATAACGATTTAAGAATAGTTTTTTTCATAATGAATATTTTTTGATGAAAGATTTTGTTAATTAAACAGATAAAAACAAAAACTAATAATATCATTTTTTTATAATGGTAAATGATCCTATTAAATTGTTCTTTTCGGTAACTTTAAGAAAATAAGCCGCCACAGGAAAATTACCTACATTTAGTTCTGTTTTGGAAGCAACGATTTTACCGGACAACAACGTTTGTCCTTTTATATCATAGATAGAATATGCATACATTGAAGCTGTAACATCTAGATTTCCCATATCTAACACCAAGAAATCTGTAGCCGGATTCGGATAGGAAGCAATAGATAAATTGATCTTATTTTCTTTTTTTCCTGTGATTATTACCGAAAAAATCTCGTATGCCTGTTGGATACCCTGGTATTCAAATCCTCCGGCTCCTCCATTTGTTTCGTAAAAAACTTGCCCTACAGAATAACTCACAGAGCCCCCTATGCCGGAGTTGTTTCCACCGGCGGCAACAGGCAATTGTTGAGCATATCCAACAGTACAAAAGCAAACAAAAAAGAAGGAAATAAGTAAATTTACCTTTCTCATAAGCAATATTATTAATTTTTAAATTGATAAATATAAACACAAAAAATAGAAATCCTACAAATGTAATATTTTTCATATTATTTTGTTTAAATATTTTTAATAAAAATATTTAAACAAAATTCTTCACGCTCCATTTTTTATTCTTCGCTAATAAACCCTACCTTTGCATCTCTTTAAAATAAAAGCAAACACGTAAACGAGGTCATTAATTGATGTTTTCCCGTTTACTTATTTTAAATAATTTATGGTTTCTGTAGACGGACTTACGGTAGAATTTGGCGGTGCAACGCTGTTTTCTGATGTTTCTTTTGTAATTAATCCCAAAGACCGAATTGCCTTGATGGGTAAAAACGGCGCGGGAAAATCTACTTTACTAAAAATCCTGGCCGGTGTACGCGAACCTAGCAGAGGACGTGTATCTACTCCTAAAGATTTTGTTATCGCTTATCTTCCTCAGCATTTAATGACCGAAGATAACCGTACTGTTTTTGAAGAAACAGCCCAGGCCTTTGCCCAACTTCATCAGATGAAGGCCGAAATAGACCGGCTGAATGAAGAATTGACGGTTCGCACCGATTATGAATCGGACGAATATATGCAGATAATTGAACAGGTATCTGCCCTGAGCGAAAAATATTATAGTATAGAAGAAACCAATTTTGATGCCGATATAGAAAAAACATTGATGGGATTGGGATTCGAACGTTCCGATTTTACCCGCCAGACCAACGAGTTTAGTGGCGGCTGGCGCATGCGTATAGAACTGGCCAAGATTTTGCTTCAAAAGCCGGATCTTATTTTGCTGGATGAGCCTACCAATCACCTGGACATTGATTCGATACAATGGTTCGAGGATTTTCTGATCAATGCAGCCAATGCGGTAGTGCTGATTTCGCACGACAAGGCTTTTGTAGATAATATTACCACCCGCACTATAGAAGTAACCATGGGACGTATTTATGATTATAAAGCCAAATACTCCCATTATCTGGAACTTCGCAAAGAAAGGCGCGAACAACAACAAAAGCAATACGACGAACAGCAAAAAATGATTGCGGAAACGCAGGAGTTTATAGAACGCTTCAAAGGCACTTATTCCAAAACACTACAAGTTCAATCGCGTGTAAAAATGCTCGAAAAACTTGAATTGATAGAAGTGGACGAAGAAGATACTTCGGCGTTAAAGCTACGGTTTCCGCCATCGCCACGTTCCGGAAACTACCCGGTAACAACCGAAAATGTCGGAAAATCGTACGGCGACAAGCTTATTTTTTCCAATGCCAATTTCATGATCGAAAGAGGAGAAAAAGTGGCTTTTGTGGGACGAAACGGCGAAGGTAAATCAACATTGGTAAAATGTATTATGGGCGAAATTCCGTTTGACGGTAACCTGACCTTGGGACATAACATAAAAATAGGATATTTTGCTCAAAATCAAGCTTCTATGCTGGATGAAAACCTGACTGTTTTCCAAACCATAGATGATATTGCTGTTGGAGATATCCGTACTAAAATACGCGATATTTTAGGCGCTTTTATGTTTGGAAAAGAAGAATCGGAAAAAAAAGTAAAAGTACTTTCGGGTGGAGAAAGAACCCGGTTGGCCATGATAAAATTGTTATTGGAGCCGGTAAATTTATTGATTCTCGATGAGCCGACCAACCATCTCGATATGAAAACCAAAGATATCCTGAAGCAAGCTTTAGTAGATTTTGATGGCACTTTGATCGTCGTGTCGCACGACCGGGATTTCTTAGATGGCTTGGTAACCAAGGTATATGAATTCGGCAACAAAAAAGTAACCGAACATCTTGAAGATATTTACGGATTTCTGGCCAAAAAGAAAATGGAAAACCTACGGGAAATTGAACGGAAAAACTGATTCAAAATTTAATATTCAAGATTATGTATTAAGGATGTTTTCTGGCAATTTTAAATATTGAATATTGAATTTTAAATTAAATTAGGAAAATAAACTACAATTCTCAACGTTGAGAATAAATGTGACTAAAAAATTAAACTTATGATAAAATCATTCCAAGAACTATCCGACAATTTATTGAGTAGAAAACGTACTAGATTAGTGGCTGCCAATGCTACCGACAGCCACACGCTTTTGGCTATTGTACGTGCTGTAAAAGCAGGATTTATAGAGGCTTTTCTAATAGGAGATATAAAAAAGATAGAATCTCCGCAGTTGCTAACCTCGCTTTTCATTCACAAGATCAATATAGAAAATGACATTGAAGCTACAGCAGAGGCGGTACGCATGGTAAGAGAAGGCGAAGCGGATATATTAATGAAAGGTCTTATCAGTACGGATATCTTATTGAAAGCCATATTAAATAAAGAAAAAGGTATTTTAAAACCGGGTAGCATACTCACACATGTTGGTGCTATTGAAATTCCACATTACCATAAATTACTTTTCTTTACCGACGCAGCCGTTATTCCCAATCCTACATTAGAACAACGGATAGCTCAAATCAAATATACTATTCAGATAACCCAAAAATTTGGCATTGAAAAGCCTAAAATAGCATTATTGCATGCTTCTGAAAAACCAAACGCAAAAATACCATATACGCAAGATTATCTTACTATTATGGAAATGCATAATAAAGGTAAATTCGGCGATGTGATTATCGATGGGCCACTGGATTTATCGCTTTCCATAGACAAAGAAAGCTCAGAAATAAAAGGTGTGAAAACTCCTGTAGACGGTAATGCCGATATTCTTATTTTCCCTAACATTGAAAGCGCTAACATTTTCTATAAATCCATGACACACTTTGCAGGTGCTCAAATGGCCGGCATTTTGCAGGGAACAGACAAACCTGTTATTTTGATGTCGAGAAGCGAAAGCGCAGAATCTAAATTTTATAGCATTGCAATGGCATGCTTATAGAAAATTCCCCTTAGGGGACTTAAAGACGGATAAACAATTATGAACCGATTTGAGTTATAAGTTCTAAGTAGTAAGTTTAAAGTTGTCGGATACACATACTGTTAGGCGTATTAACTTAAAACTTATTACTTAAAATTTACTTTTATACCAATAAAAACCGATGCCCTCCGGTTTAGGGGGCTTTTTAATATGAAAATACTATCCATTAATCCCGGATCCACTTCAACCAAATTCGGAGTATATGAAAACGAAAAAGAAATCTTAATTGATACGATCAGGCATGGTGCTGAGGAACTGGAAAATTTCAAAAAAGTATCCGACCAGTTTTTATTCAGAAAGAACTTGATTGTAAACACATTAAAAGAAAAAGGTATCAATATTCATAGCTTCAATGCCATTATAGGGCGCGGTGGCATTGTAAGACCTTTGGAATCAGGTGTTTATGAAGTAAATGAAAAGCTAAAAAAAGACTTGGCTTCCGCCGCTTATGGCGAGCATGCCAGTAATCTGGGCGGACTCATTGCGTCGGAAATGGCACAAGAAATTCCCGGATGCCGCGCTTTTATTGTAGATCCGGTAGTAGTGGACGAATTACAAGATGTGGCTCGTATTTCCGGATTGCCCGAAATGCCGCGCCGTTCGGTATTTCATGCCTTAAACCAAAAAGCCATGGCTCACAAATATGTAAAAGAATCAGGCAAAAAATACGAAGACCTCAGTCTACTTGTTGTACACATGGGTGGAGGTATTTCGATTGGAGCGCACAAAGGCGGACGTATTATAGATGTAAACAACGCGGTTGACGGTGAAGGTCCTTTCTCTCCTGAACGTTCGGGCTCATTGGTAGCACGCGATTTAGCCGAACTTTGCTTTAGTGGTAAACATACACTTGATGAAGTTAAGAAAATGATCAATGGCAAAGGTGGATTGATGGCACATTTGAAAATCAATTCCGCACAAGAAGTAGAACAACGCATTAAAAATGGTGACGAAAAGGCAAAACTAACTATGGATGCCATGATTTATACCATTGCCAAACAGGTAGGCGCCATGGCGGTAGTATTGCAAGGGAAAATAGATACTATTATCCTTACCGGAGGTATTGCTTATAACCAATATGTAGTAAATAACTTGAAACCACAGATTTCTTTCTTGGCACCGATTACCGTATATGCGGGCGAAGACGAAATGTCAGCATTGGCTATGGGTGGTTTACGCGTGCTAAAAGGCGAAGAAGTTTGTAAGGTATATTGATATTACACACAGAAAATAAAATATTATTTCATGATATTGATAGATATTTGCTTCGCAATATGTGTTGATATTAATTGACTTGAAAGTTCTGCTTTAAATAAGAACTGTTCCGAAAGTGCCTCTACCACAAAGAACCCAAAGTTTAAAACTAAGGGCACAAAATGGAAATATTGATTTTCAATTCTTTGTGATCTTTGTGAAAATTTTAGTGTACTTTGTGGTAAATAATTTTTATTTTGGGGGCAACCTCTTGCCAATTAGCGTAGTGTTTTGACGCACTAATTAATTCCGAATAAAAGATTAGAATTAAAAAAAATATTTATCTTTGTCAATTGTAAAAACAAAACTAATTATAATATTAAGATGAAATTCATAGTATCAAGCACCGGCCTTTTAAGTCATTTACAGTCTATTAGCCGTGTCATTAACAGTAAAAACGCGCTGGCTATCCTCGATAACTTTTTATTTCAGATCGAAGGGAATAAATTAACTATTACGGCTTCGGACATTGAAACAACGCTTATTACTTCGATGGATATCGAAAACAAATCGGGTAACGGTTCTGTGGCTGTTTCTGCCAAAATTTTATTAGATTCATTGAAAGATTTTCCTGAACAACCATTGACTTTCGATATCAACGACGATAATCTTTCTATGGTTATTACTTCGGAATTCGGAAAGTATAACTTCATCGGACAAAGCGGTGATGAATATCCACAATTACCCGAAATGTCTGCCGAATCTACCGGTATTACTATTTCCGTATCTAATTTATTGAAAGGAATTAACAACACATTGTATGCCACAGCCAGTGACGAGCTTCGTCCGGTAATGAACGGTATTTACTTTGATATCACAACAGATGATATTACCATGGTTGCTTCCGATGCACATAAACTGGTAAGGTTTAAAACTACGGAATCAAAAGGAGATAAGGCATCTAATTTTATTTTGCCGAAAAAGCCGGCGAACATGCTGAAAAATATTCTACCCAAAGAATCGGGAGATGTGCAGATTCAGTTTGATGACAAAAATGCATGTTTCACTTTGTCTAACTATAAAATGGTTTGCCGGCAGGTAGAAGGCCGCTATCCTAATTACAATGCTGTTATTCCGAAAGCAAACCCGCACAAGGCTATTGTAGACAGATTGGCTCTTATTAATGCATTGAAACGCGTTTCTGTATTCTCGAACCAAGCCAGCAACCTGATTAAATTACAATTAAATAAAAACGAGATATTCATCACAGCTCAAGATATTGATTTCTCTATTTCGGCAGAAGAAAAAGTTACTTGTCAATTTGAAAGCGAGCAAATTAATATCGGTTTCAAATCCACATTCCTGATCGAAATTTTATCTAATCTGGAATCATCTGATATTATTATTGAATTGGCAGATGCTATGCGTGCCGGAATTTTTCTTCCGTTCGAAAACGAAGAAAATGAAGACTTGCTGATGTTATTGATGCCGATTATGTTAAACGACTAAAAAATCATTTTAATGGGAAATAAATTTTCCATTAAAATAAATAAGTCCACAAATTACACTGATTAGCACAGAAAAATAACCTGTGAATTTGTGTAATCTGTGGACTAAATATTTAAAAATATGGCTAAATTAAATCTTAAAAATCCGCTTGTTTTTTTCGACTTGGAAACAACTGGCATCGACATTGCTAATGACAAAATTGTGGAGATTTCGTATTTGAAAATAAAACCTAATGGTGAAGAAATTTCGAAAACGCGGAAGATAAATCCGGAAAGACCTATACCCAAGGAAGCATCAGATATACACGGCATTACAGACGAAGACGTAAAAGATTGCCCTACTTTTAAGCAAGTAGCCAAATCGCTGGCAGCAGATATAGAAGGTTGTGATTTGGCCGGATTCAATTCCAACCGTTTTGATATTCCATTGCTGGCCGAAGAATTTTTGAGATCGGGAGTAGAGATTGATTTAAACAAGCGGAAATTTATAGATGTGCAAACCATTTTCCACAAAAAAGAGCAACGTACTCTTTCCGCCGCTTACGTGTTTTATTGCGGCAAAGAACTGGAAGACGCGCATACCGCCGAAGCCGACACTAAAGCTACATACGAAGTGCTGAAATCACAGTTGGAAAGATATGAAGACTTAGAAAATGATGTTGATTTCCTTTCCAAATATTCATGCTTTAACCGGAATGTAGATTTTGCCGGCAGGTTTATTTTCAACGATAAGAATGAAGAAATTATTAATTTCGGTAAATATAAAGGCAGAAAAATTGAAGAGGTTTTAAAAACAGATCCGGGCTATTACGGCTGGATCATGGATAATAATTTTACCTTGGATACCAAAAGAGCTCTTACCGCTATCCGGTTGAGAATGGCGAAATAGACCATATTTAATTCAAGATTCAAAGTTCAATATTCAAAATTGCCTGAAAACAAAATTGATACGTAGTTTTGAATGTTGAATCTTAAATTTTAAATTTTGAATCATTTTTTTCAATTCAAACAATTTGCTGTACGCCAAGATAACTGTGCCATGAAAGTGGGTACAGACGGTGTTTTGCTGGGTGCATGGGCAAATATACAGAGTGCCGGCCGTATACTGGATATTGGAACAGGAACGGGGTTAATAGCATTGATGCTGGCCCAACGTGCACCCGAAACTGTTATAGACGCCATTGAAATAGAAGAAAATGCTTACCGGCAAGCTTGTGAAAACGTGGGCGGTAGTCTTTGGAAAAATAGGATCAATGTTATACACCAATCACTGCAAACATTCGAAAGTAATTATTTATACGATCTGATTGTTTCTAACCCTCCTTATTTTTCGGATTCGCTCAAAAATCCGGACTCATCAAAAAAGATAGCGCGCCATACGGATTTTTTGACTTTTAACGATTTGATAATACATTCGAAAAGATTACTGCATCCGGAAGGCAGATTGTGTATTATTTATCCTGCAACAGAGGCTTCTTCGCTAATAAAAAAGGCTTTGGAAAATGGATTTTATTGTTTTCGCATCACAAAAGTAATTCCAAAACCAAATGCCAAAGAAAAAAGATTATTAATCGAATTTTCGCTGACATCTGCGGTTTGTGCTGAAGACGAAATTTGCATCGAAAGCAATGGAAGGCATGGTTATTCGGATGAATATAAGACTTTGACAAAAGACTTTTATTTAAATTGTTAATTGTCAATTATTAATTGTTCATTAATTATGTTATTTTTGTATTTTAAATTTCTTGTATGTCTAAAAAAACTCACATTAAAACTTTTTTTCAGAAATTACGTTTTCGGTACAAAATATCTGTGCTGAATGAAAACACGTTGGATGAAGTTTGGTACATACGCCTCAGCCGGTTAAGGGTTTTTCTGCTTTCGTTCCTATTATTTGTCATTTTATTCGCCCTTAATACATTTTTGCTGATTAAATCTCCATTAAAGAAGTTTACTCCCGGATACCTGGATTCGGAAATACAGACAGAATTGATTACCAAGTCGATCAGGTTAGACTCATTACTGACCGAATTCCAAAAACAGGGAGAGTATATCAACGCCGTAAAAAGTCTGATGGTTGGCGATATTAAAATTGATACAATTGTGCCTATTGACTCTATTGTTTTGAAAGAAAGGGAAAGAACTTTCATTGAAAAATCGGATGCAGAAAAAGAGTTTAGCGAAAACTTTGAAAGTGACGAAAAATATAACTTATCGATATTGGATGCAAAGAAAAATCAGAATTTACTGGTTTTCTTTCCACCTGTTAACGGAATTATCGTTGAAAAATTTCAAATGCAAAAACATTATGGCATCGACATAAGCAGCACGCCCAACGAAAGTGTGGCTTCGGTTCTCGACGGCACGGTTGTTTTAACGGAATTTACCTTGGAAGATGGTTATGTTATACAGGTACAACATACGAATAACTTCATTTCTATATATAAAAACAACTCCATTTTGTTAAAAAAAATTGGAGATAATGTAAAATCAGGAGAATCCATTGCCATTGTGGGATCCTGTCCGAAGGCAAAAACTGGAGAGCTTCATTTTGAGCTTTGGCGCGAAGGAATTCCGTTAAATCCGGAAAACTACATTGTATTCTGATTGCCAACGCCAAGTTCCAACGTTTTATTACCAAATCAAATTCCGACTATTTAATACGAATGAAAAAAAAAATATCCATATTGGGTTCAACCGGATCTATCGGCACGCAAGCTCTTGAAGTGATATCGGCATATCCCGGCAAATTCGAAGTATTTGCACTCACGGCTAATAATCAGGTTGATTTGTTGATTAACCAAGCCAGAAAGTTTGAGCCGGAATTTGTGGTCATCGCCAATGAAGAAAAATATGAGTATGTAAAGGATAGCTTATCCGATCTCCCCATTAAAGTGTATGCGGGCTCAAGTGCTATAGCAGATGTGGCCGGAATGGAGACTCCGGATATTGTGCTTACCGCTATGGTAGGTTACTCCGGCTTATTACCAACTATTAACGCCATAAAAGCGGGCAAAACCATAGCATTGGCCAATAAAGAAACATTGGTGGTAGCGGGAGAGTTAATCTGCGATTTGATTGAGCAGTACAGGGTGCCAGTTTTACCGGTAGACTCGGAACATTCTGCCATATTCCAATGTTTATGCGGAGAGGGTAATAATACCATAGAAAAAGTAATTTTAACCGCATCCGGCGGCCCTTTCAGGCATAAAACCATGGAAGAACTAGCCAAGGTTACCAAACACGAAGCGTTGAAACATCCAAACTGGACTATGGGTTCGAAAATTACGATCGACTCGGCCAGCATGATGAACAAAGGCTTTGAAGTAATCGAAGCAAAATGGCTTTTCGGGTTATCCAACAACCAGATTGATGTGGTGGTACATCCTCAATCTATAATTCACTCAATGGTGCAATTTCATGATGGTTCTGTTAAGGCCCAAATGGGATTACCGGACATGAAATTGCCAATACAGCACGCGTTTACGTATCCCGAAAGATATAAAACAGATTATCCGCGATTGAATTTCAGCGTATATTCGTCGCTCACTTTTGAGCAACCGGATACAAAAAAATTCAGAAACCTCGCTTTCGCTTATGAAGCGATGGCCAAAGGCGGAAACACGGCTTGTATTCTGAATGCCGCCAATGAAGTCGTTGTCAATGCATTCTTGCATGATAAAACAGGTTTTCTGGAAATGTCGGATATCATCGAAGAAACAATTCAAACGGTTTCTTTTATCGCCAATCCGAGCTACGAAGATTACGTAGAAACCGACAAAGAAGCCCGAAAAATAGCAGGCGAGAAAATAAAAAATTAATTCATTGTCCGTTTAATTATATACCAACATTTTCAATTATTCAATCACTTAATTATTACCAATGGAAACTTTCCTCATCAAAGCGGTTCAACTTATCCTCAGCATATCCATATTGATTATCCTGCACGAATGCGGGCATTTCTTGTTTGCACGACTGTTTAAAGTACGTGTAGAAAGGTTTTATCTGTTTTTTAATCCGAATTTTTCTATTTTCAGGATGAAAAAAATCAATGGCAAATGGAAATTCAAATGGTTTGCCAAGAATGATAAAAATACCATTAAAAGAACTAATTACAGAGGCGAAGAAGAAACAATTATTATTCCTGTAGAAGAACTTGATGATAATAATTGGAGAAAATATCCCGACTCTACAGAATATGGTATTGGTTGGCTCCCGATGGGTGGATATGTTTCTATTGCGGGAATGATTGACGAATCAATGAATGTGGAGCAAATGAAACAGCCGGCCAAATCATGGGAATTCCGGTCGAAAAAAGCCTGGCAACGGTTGTTGATTATGATTGGTGGCGTAAGCGTTAACTTCATTCTGGCTTTTCTTATTTATAGCGCTATTTTGTTTACTTGGGGAGAATCTTATATAGATATTAAGGATACTCCGATGAAGTTTTCCGAAACTGCTACTGACGCAGGTTATCAGGATGGAGATTACATTATAGCCGCAGATGGAAAAGAACTGGGACGGTATTCGGAAAATACTTTACTGGCGGTTTTGGAAGCCAAAGAAGTAACGGTTTTGAGAGATGGTCAACATGTTATATTGAAGATGCCGCAAGGCGGATTGATACAAAATATTTTGAAAGATGACTCTGGTTTCGCTTTTCCTTACCTTCCCGCTATTGTAGACAGTATTATGCAGGGAAGTCCGGCAGCAGATTTCTTGCAAAAAAACGACCAGATTATAGCCATCAATGATACTGCTAAAATAAAAAGTTTTTATGATCTTATTGATTTTCTAGATACAAATAAAGAAAAAGAATTAAAGGTTGAAATTCTCAGAAATGGCAAATCTATTACAGAAAATATTCCGTTAAACGATCAAGGAAAATTTGGGTTCAGTAACAAACAAGTGCTGAGTACAGATTATTATTCTTTTTGGCAATCTATTCCGGCCGGATTTGAGTATGGATTCAATAAGTTGTCTTCTTATGTATACCAGATGAAATTTCTGTTTACTAAAAACGGCCTTTCCAACCTTAGTGGTTTTGGAGGTATTGCCAATATGTTCCCTGCATCCTGGAACTGGCAATCATTTTGGGAGAATACGGCTTTTATTTCTATTGCCCTGGCTTTCCTTAATATATTGCCTATACCGGCATTAGACGGCGGACATGTATTGTTTCTTCTGTATGAAATGATTACACGCCGCAAACCAAGCGATAAGTTTATGACGTATGCGCAAATGATGGGTATGCTTCTGCTGCTATTGTTGTTTTTCTATGCAAACGGCATGGATGTATTCAGGTTTTTGTCGAAGTAAGTATTGACATACGGATAACATGTATACTCGCCGTCCGACTTGAAGTTGGGCGACGAATTCAAACAAAATTCAAGACTATGCATAATAATGTACAATCTTGAATCTTAGATTTTGAATTAACAAGTTATTTCGGCCTTACTTTCGAACCTCCGGACGATTTGACATTGATCACGGGATTGCCGATATAGGTTATTTTACTGCCCCCCGAAAGATCTCCTGAAATATTATCGCTTACATTTACATCGGCAGTACCACCACCGCTTAAGTCTGCATGAAGAGTACTCATCAACAGGTTAAAGCCTTTAAAATGTCCGCCTCCCGACATTTCCAAATCGGTGTTGGCTACGCTTCCTGAGAGATCGAGTACACTTCCTCCACTGGCATCAACTTTGAGTTGATTACAAGTGATATACATACTGGTTTTTCCGCCACCACTCAATTCTATGTCAAGATCATTACAACTGGCATTTCCTTTAAACGAAGCTCCTCCCGAACCATCGAGCGATAGTTTATCTGCCGTAAGCGTTTCTTCTATCTGCACCGAAGATCCTCCCGAAGCGCTGATGGCTTGTATCAGTTCTGCCGAAACATAAGCTGTAATTTTACTAGGAGGATAAAAAGAAATACGAGTTTGTGTCTTGATGATTAAACGTCCGTTTTTTACAGATGTTTGAATATAATCCTGAATATTTTTGTTGGTTTCGATATAGACTTCCTGTGTTCCGTTCTTAACAATTAATCCGATACCCGAAGCTACAGACACTTCGTTAAAACTTTCCAATGTTTTATATTCTTTGGTAACAGGCCCTTTTGGGGCAATCTTATCTATATCATTACACGACATAAGTACTAAAGTAAAAGTTGTTAATAGAAATATTTTTTTCATTTTAATTCGTTTTTTATGGTTTTGTTTATATATGACAAATGAGTTTTATAATACCAGTATGAAAATATTACGTTTTTTTGAAAATTTATTAGATTGGTTCATAAGTTTTGGATGAAAACTACAATTACTCCAACATCAAATTCATTACCGGATGATGAATTTCGAAATGAATCGCCAATTGTTTATCAAGCTGACCCAAGTTGTATCCCATTAATAAACAGCATAATGTATTAATATCCACCACAAAATCCGGTTGTATTTCTTTTACCGGTTTGCAATTTCCCTGTTCTATTTGATAAATGCCATTATTTTGAGAAAACACAATATCTTTTATTTCCAGGATCAATGTTTTACCAACATATTGCCGTGCAAAAAAGTCAAGCAGCAAAGAAACATCAATAAGCCTGGCCATACCCGATAAATTAGCTTTAACCGGATAATCATCCAACGCAGCGTCTTTTAATATGGTAAGAAAATCGGACTTCGATTTTTGCATACAAAAATCCAGTTGTCTGAATTGGTCATCAAAAAGAGCATAAGCCTGCTCCACGCTTCCATTGGTCTTTTCGCAGGTATCTTTTAATACGATAGAATCTCCACCAGCATCAAAAATCTTTTCGTAGCCATATTTAGCATAATAAGCATATAGCCATTTTTCGGCCGGAATTAATACCGAGAGGGGAATTTTACGTTCCTGCATCAATCTGAATGAAGCCATTAACAGCTTACCCATCAGTCCACGGTTACGAAATTCGGGCAGAGTACAAGCACCGGATATATAAGCAACGTCAACTTCTGTGCCATAATATGTAAAACGATACGGAAGCATTTGCAATGAAGCCACAAGCTGATTATTCTCCTGATATACCAGTGTATTTTCCGGCTTATAAACTTCCGAAAAATACAAGTTCATAAACTGCTCCGAATCATCAAAACAAATCTTCCACATTTGCCGGATATCCGGTTCCATATGTTTTGCTGCCAATTGAATCATAGAATTAGTTTTAAGTTATAAGTTTTAAGTTTTAAGTTATAAGACGTAGCTGTTATTGTTTTATAAACAAATAGATAATATATAAAGCATATCCAATTACTTAAAACTTATTTCTTATAACTTAAAACTTTGTTATTTCAGCGTCAAAATCCGCTCTTCCAGCATCATATCCGGATAATAAGATCTTTTGGCCTGGCGTAAATATTCAAATCCCATATCTTCTTCACGGTTGACATACAGGTAACTATGCGCTTCATGCTCGGCAAACTGCTGGTTAATCATCGGATAAGCGCCATTCATTTCGCCAAAAGCTTTCTCCACATGCGTTACAAAAGTATCACCGGTAAGCCGCTCTCCAATGGTAAAAGCAACTATTTTTCCATTCACACGGATGGCTCCCCCCACCAGCTGCAACTCATTAAAATACTGCAACATAATTTTAGTGGCAATATAATCAAAACGCAATGTTTTTTCGGCCTTGCTGATGTTCAAATCTTCCCATTCATCGAGCATATCAGAACACTCCTGCAATTCTATTTCAGTTATCAAGGGAACATAACTCCAATCCGGATGTTCTGCCTTAAAACGATTGATGTGATTCCGTTTCGGTTGCAGTTTTTTACCGCTTAAACTGATTAATCTTTCCGTTAAATAAATATATTCATCATTATCTACATCATGTGTATACTGAAAAACATCGGGCATAGACTTTTCAATACAAATCCACATTCTTCTGGTAATAGCTTTTATAACCAATGGTATATTATTTTCGCGGGCATCTTCTATAATTATCGAAAGTGATTTTTCCAACGGCATTTTTCCAATTGGCATCATATAGCACAACTGTCCTTCCGGATCCTGATAACGAATAAAAAGAGTTTGTTGTATGATGGCAAAACTTGTCCTGAATTTAGATTGCCATGCAAAAAGATTGGTAAAGCAAAAATCGCACGCGCGGAATGTATTTTCCGCCAAACAATCGTCTATTACTTTTTTATCCGAAAGTTGTATCGAGTTAAACTGAATCATAAAATAGAGTTAGGTCAAAGTTTTGTTTTAAGATATTGATGGACATTTTATGATACAACAAAATTTTGCGAATTTATGTTCTGCAATTATTAAAATCGAGTAAACCAATAGGCAAGTAAACAAGAAAAGGATGAAAATAACAGCAACTGGTTTGCTTGTCTACTTTGTATATACTTCAATTTTCGCTCCCGGATAATATATGGATAAAATTTCCCTGTATTTTTTGCCGTCTTCGGCCAGTCGTTTGGCTCCAACCTGGCACATACCTACGCCATGTCCGAATCCCCGTCCGGAGAAACTAAAGCTGCCATTACCTTCTTTTTTAATTACATCCAAATTGCAGCTTTTCAATTTTCCGGCTCCAATGGCAAGCCTGAATTGCTGACAGGTTGCCGTAGCTGTATTTCCGTTGGCAGATACAAACATTATGCTAACAACTCTGCCGTCGGTCGTTTTTTGTACCGGAACAATTTTGGTTACACATCCTTCAAAAAACTTTAACTCCGGCATTTCTCCTTTAAATATCGAATCTTTTTCAATCTCGGCAGTATATTGTTCAAATGCCGTTCGCGATTTGTCTGTATATAATGTAGATGTAAAATCCTGAATCTGTGCATTCGTAAAGGTGTAAGACCATGTTTTGTTTTTAAAGTCCCCTGCCCTCACACAAGCTCCACAAAACGAACCATACAGAGGTTCTATGTCGTCTTCCGGTTTTCCCCACACTGCCGAGCAGGTACTTCCGCCACAGTTGGAGTGGTAGTATGTTGTAAACATCACATTATTATAAGTCAATACCTCTCCTTTGGTACCATCAACGGCAGCTATCACATTGCTATAAATAGCTTTGTTTTGTGGATTGATAATATTACCGGTTCCTTTATACATTTGGCTCATAACACCCGAATAAACGTCAAAGTCGGGATCTTCGGGATTTTCGAGACTCCTAGCAGCGTAGGTACGCGCCGCAACAGCCTGCACTTTCAAGGCTTCCAAAGGCCAGTTGGCGCTCATTTCAAAAGGCAATACACCATACAAATACTCTTCCAGCCCAATATCTTCTATCAGTTTAAAACCTTCGGCATACGGACGGATATTCAACATGCCACAATAAATATTCTTATCGGTTTTATTGGTAGTAAATGTTGTTCCCATAGCCGGAACCAGATACAAATCATTCCTAATATCAATAGAATCAAATTTTACACAATTTTCGGCCGAAGCCTTTATCGTAAAAATACCGCCTTTTTTTATCTGATATGATCTATCTTTGACTATACCATATCCACCGGAATCTACCACAGTAAAAGATCCACTGACAGTTACCACAACACTGGTTTCGTTATCCGACAGCAAAACCCTGATGGCATGACAATGAAACGCCAGCAATAAGAATCCCCCAATAAATACCAATCTTTTCATCCGTTCCGGTTTGAATTATAAAGTTCATAAACTTAACATTTACCATATTTAATTCAAGATTCAAAGTTCAAAATTCAAAATTACCTGTAAAACATCCTCAATGCGTAATGTTGAATATTGAATCTTAAATGTTGAATTTATTACCCTTTACACCATATTTAATTCAAGATTCAAAGTTCAAGATTCAAAATTATCTGTAAAACATCCTCAATGCGTAATGTTGAATATTGAATCTTAAATGTTGAATTTATTACTCTTTAGACCGATTCTATTACAAACTCCTGTCCCCTATGTTTCCAATTGAGAAAACAAACACCTTTAGCTTCGGCATAAGGCTTAAAAGCCTCTGCACTTTCATAATTTTCGGTAAAATGCATGGGAGCAAAATAATCAACCTTAACCCTATCTATAAACTGCTCTGCTCCACGCATGTAGTCGGTACCCAAATGAACGTCTACCGGAAACATGGCTATGTGAATATGATCGCACTCCTTGGTTATATCGCTCAATTCTCTTAAAAAGGCGATTTCACTTGCGCGTATCTCTTTTTCAGTCGACTCATCTTTCCAATGCCAGTTATTCAAATCACCTGCATGAAAAATATATTTTCCATGTATCTTTATTAAAAATGAAATACCAATATCTGTAGAACCTAGTGCTTTTATGGTCAGATTTTCATCACGGTAAACATCAAACTTATTCAAAAAAACGGCGTCCGACTGAGCAGCGCCTCCATCTTCCAATATATCTTTAGAAAAAACATATTGTATGTCCGGATGAATCTCTTTCCATTTCAGAATAACCGGATTAAAATGATCCTTGTGCGCATGTGAAGAAAGCACATACAATTTCCCGGAATTTTTCAGTAACCGGTCATACACAATTCCTTTTTTTCTACCTTCCGAATCTCTGAAAAAATCGATAATAATTGTAACACCTCCGGTTTCTATAGCAAAACCGCTATGGTATATATAAATAAGTTTCATGATATATAGTCAAATATTGACCCCAAAAAGGGCTTCAACAAAGATACTTTTTTTGTCTGATTTGTAGTTTTTTTCATCAATAATATCTTTTATACTCAGATAATTGTAAAAAAACAACGAAAAAGCTTGATAATCCAAAAATTATATTTTTCTTTGTAGCGAATTATTTAATTCAAAATTAAAATTTTTATTTATTTTATTTATTTATTTTATGAACATTTACATTGGTAACTTAAGTTACGGAGTTAAGGAAGCAGATTTAACAAAAGTGATGGAAGATTATGGAACTGTTAACTCAGTAAAAATAATCAAAGATCGCGAAACAGGACGTTCAAAAGGTTTTGCATTTTGCGAAATGGAAAACGATGCAGAAGGAAAAGCTGCTATTGAACAATTGAACGGTGCAGAATATGCAGGCCGTCCATTAGTTGTTAAAGAAGCTCTTCCTAGAAATTAATCTACGGATAATATTGCAAAAGGGACACTATCGATATTTCCACAAAAGCCTCGAGTAATCGGGGCTTTCGTTTTTTAGGCCGGAACGCAAATGACGCGAATTTACGCAATTTCTAAGTGTAGGAATAGCCATTTACTAAATATCATTATTATAGGTAATTCATTTTGTATTTGGTTTTTATCAACCTAAATTTGCGTCATTCACGTCATTTGCGTTCCATATTTCAAAATTTTACGTAAGTTTGCATACTATTAATTTTTTGTTCGATGAATAAAAAGAAAACCATTATAAACCTTGTCATTATTATTGGCGCCATTGTGTTGATCAACATCATTGCCCAATTTTATTTCTTCCGACTTGATTTAACTTCTGAAAAACGTTACAGTATTTCAAGAAACACCAAAGAACTGCTAAAGAAAACAGACAAAGACTTATCCGTTATTGTTTATTTGGATGGCGATTTGAATTCTGGTTTCTTACGGTTAAAAAAATCGACATCAGAAATATTGGACGAATTCAAGGTATATGCAGGACGAAAATTAAATTACTCTTTCGTTAATCCGTCATTGGCAGCATCGGACAAAGAAAGATACCAACAATACGCCAAACTCGAAAAACAAGGACTTCGCGCTACAGCCATCAACGATAAAGATTCTGAAGGACAAGCCGTTCAAAAAATTATTTTTCCATGGGCACAAATCATCAGCGGAAAAGATACCGTTAATGTAAATTTATTAAAAAACATATCGGGAAACTCAGGTTCAGAAAATCTGAATATTTCCATAGAAAACCTCGAATTCGAACTTACCGATGCTATTCGCAGTATTGTTAACAAAGAAGTGCTAAAAATCGCTTTCATAGAAGGACACGGCGAACTTCCCGAAATATTTACATACGACATTACCGAATCTTTAAGAAAATATTTCCAGATAGACATGGGAGAATTAAATAACGATGCGTCTATTTTAGATCCCTACAAAGCCATTGTTATTGCCAAACCGCAAGAGAAATTCTCGGAAAGCGAAAAGTATATTATAGACCAATATATCATGAATGGCGGCCGTGTGTTATGGCTCGTAGACGGAGCGCGTGTTTCGTTAGACACACTTATTAATTATGGTCTTTCTCCTGCTATTTACAACGATATAAACCTGGGCGACCAACTTTTCAAATATGGAGTAAGAATCAATCCAAACCTGTTAATGGATGTGCAATGCGCATTCAGACCTGTAAACAAAGCCCTTGAAGGCGACAAACCCGATTACCAGCTTACTCCATGGTACTATTCTCCATTATTGCTGGCATCACCCAACCACCCTGTTTCGAAAAATATAACCGTAGTAAAATCGGAATTTGCATCCAGTATAGATTTTGTCGGTAATGATCCCAACATACACAAAGAAGTATTATTGCTTACATCACAACATTCCAGGGCAATACCCACTCCAACCAAAGTTAGCATGGATATACTAGACCTTCAGGCCGATCCGAAAATTTTCAACCAACAATATCTGCCTGTAGCTGTTAGCCTAGAAGGTATATTTCCTTCTGTTTTTACCAACAGGATGCCACCACAGGATGTTATTTCGATACAGAAACAAAAAAGCCAAAGCTCTCCTACCCGCATGATTGTG
>JAVBUB010000123.1:0-4232 GCA_031555675.1 Paludibacteraceae bacterium
TTTTTCCTTTTTCAAAATTTGTCAATTCATCGACCGTTAGCGGATTTACCCGAACACCTAAATTAACAATATCAGATTGCTCATTGTCGTTTTCTCTTTCATTTACAAATGCCCAACCGATAGAAGTCGTTCCTAAATCTAATCCTAATATTTTTTTCATAATTACAAACGAATATATTTTGTAAATATAAAAAACAAAAAATTGTTTAACAATACTTTGTATGTTAAAATATTTTTCTAACTTTGTATTACAATTTGAAGGAATTCACAATAAGGATTATTCCGTTGTGAAAACATTTAAGGCGGCGCGTTAGCGTCGCTTTTTTATTTAACACCATTTTAATCAGTTGTTTGTCTTTTTAACCATATATTCTCCAAACCAAAAGCTCCATTTTTTGTTTTATTACTAAAACATAGAATGGAAACAACAGAAAACAAACCTTCCGGTAATTTTTTTTCGAAACTAAAGCAAAAGTGGCTTGCTTTATTACATAATGAAGAACTCAAACAAAGGATTTATAAAATTCTGTTTGAGTCGGACACATTTGGTGGAAAGCTGTTTGACCTGATCATGATTATCTTTATCCTGTCCAGTGTAACCATTGTCATCGTTACCAGCATCAGGACATTTTCGCCTGTTTTAGAAACTGTTTTTAAGGTTTTGGAATGGGTTTTCACTATATTTTTCACTATCGAATATATATTACGCATATATTCTTCTCCCAAGCCTAGAAAATACATTGGTAGCTCATGGGGAATGATAGACCTGATCACAACCTTACCTACTTACCTGGATTTTTTATTCCCGGGCTTTCATCAACTGTTGGTCATCAGGATGTTCCGGTTGCTTCGTCTTTTCCAGACCTTCAAAATGTCGAGCTTTGTATCCGAAGGCAATGCCTTGCTTAAATCTATCAGAGACAGCAGCAAGAAGATTATTGTTTTCTTCTTTTTTATTGTGATACTTGTTATTTGCGTCGGCACCATTATGTATATGGTCGAAGGTAATTTGCCGGGAACGAAGTTTAAAAATATACCTGATAGCATTTATTGGGCGGTAGTTACGCTTACAACGGTCGGTTATGGAGATATTACACCAATAACGGCTTTCGGGCGTTTTTTATCTGCGGTGGTTATGTTGATGGGTTATACCATTATTGCCATTCCTACGGGTATTGTCATTAACCAATATAGAAAAAAAAGCACTACCGCCTGTCCACATTGTCAAAAACAAGGACATGATGATAATGCAGAATATTGCAAACACTGTGGTAAGGAGTTAAAATAATAATGTGAATCAGAAATTAATAGGAGTCGTTCTATATTTATAATTTTCTCACATTTTTATCATTATGAAAAGTATATCCTAAACTCCATTCAAAAAAATCGGCTACCCTTGTATGTGCTTTTATGGTAAAACCCAACCACAGGTGTTTGGTAATATATCCTTTTACTCCTACCCTTTCGTACATCCGGCTACCTTCGTCGTTGAAGTCTTTGGTTGGCGTCAGATAAAACCCAATGTCAATAGGCACTACAATGCGAGGAAGCACCACCCATTCCCATGATCCGACAATAGCCGGATTATATATTTCTTCGGGTTTTTCCCTCATTTCTCCATCATCTTTTCTTCCGGTAGAAATATTTAAATCGACACCCAATCCCAACCGGTATTTATAAGATACCTGATAAAGCACATTAACCCCTGCCACACTTTTCCAATATACAGGTGTACCTATGGAATTTTGTTTTTGTCCGGCAGATACTTTTAAATTTACGCGGAAATGCTTAATATATTTAGGCAATTTCTCACGAACAAACCAATCCTGCTCACCACAATCGTTAATTTTATATTTGACCGATATGCCCACAGGAAATATATTAAGCCCGTAATTCGGTTTTTGTTTGGCTCCATTCGAAAAATGAGTAAATCCGGCCGAAACCCCTACCAAAAAATTCCTACTGATATGATAATTTCCATAAAAAGAAAAGCCGAAATAACAATTGCGAGGAGTACCGATAAAAACATTGGAACGCTCCTCATTGGCATCATAAGTCTCAAAATCCCACGCAATGCCAAGTCCACCATTATATCCGAAAGAAAATCTTTGTCCGGCACGGGGGTATATAAAAGGCATTTCGAAAAAAGCATAAAGAGCCTTGGGATAACCTATATTGTCATTTTTAAAATTTCCCATATATAATGCTACTCCCAATTTGGGTAGTCGGTACAAAGTGCTGTATATATATTTAGGCGGTTGCTGAAAAGATAGTTTAATAGTATGCGCCCGGTAACGGCTTTCGTTAATTACTTGTTCACCTGCTTTTCCGGTACTGTTTAATATAGGCCCGGTTTCTTCCAAAAAATCAAACCAGTAAATATTTTTTTCGAGAACAGATTGTATGCCGCCTTTTTTCCTGGCAGCTCCGGAAGTCTTATTCACAATGGTATCTTGTGCCTGCAAACAAGAGCTTCCAAAAAGCAGCAATAAAAGAAATACAAACGTACTTTTCCGACCTGTTTTATTATATAAATGGATTAAAAATACCATGAGCAAATTAATTAGAAACTAACCAAACGCAATAATCTCATCATATGAGCTTTTGGCTTCATATATGGCCATAAAATCGCCTTATTGAGATAAAAATATAAAAAGGATAATTTAAAAATATAGAAAATCAGAGGCTATCTATACTTTTTGATGTTAAAATGATGTTGCAAAAATAAGAGTTTTCATTCATTTATCACAATAAATTCCGAAGGATTTAATGATAAGCGACCAAGCTTATTCAATTCAAGATTCAAAATCTAAGATTTAAAATTCCATGAATGTTACTGTATAAATAATGATACAAACCTGTTACCAAATAAACAAATGACCGAATGAATGCATTAAATCCATCATCATTATTTTAAACTTTTAATCATTTTTTTTGTTACATAATAGTATTGTAATCAATTTAAACCAAAATCATTATGAGTAACTTGATTAAAAATTTAGTAAATGCCGCCCGCCGTTTTTCGGGAATGGATTTCGCCATATTCAAAGTATGTCTGTTGACAATCGGAATTTTATTGGGTGCTTATTTCAGCGATTTCTTTACGAAATACATATTGGAGGTATGGATTATCGCCATTGCGGCATGGATTATTTTAATGGGGCAAATAGTCAGGCATTATAAAAGCCGGAACAAAAAGAAACAATAATATTTCTTTATAACAATTATATAAACTAAAAAAATTGACATCATGAAAAATCAATTATTGAATTCTGCAAAAAAAGCAGTAAAAAACTGGTGGGTATCCTTGGTTATCGGAATACTCTCTTTAATTGTGGGCTTTTGGTGCCTGCTAACTCCTGATAGCACATTGGTTGCTTTAACATTGTTATTTATCATCGTTTTTCTGGTGGGTGGTATTTTAGAAATATCTTTTGCTATCTCGAACCGAAAAACACTTACGGGTTGGGGCTTTTCGCTAACAGGTGGTATTATCGACTTATTGTTCGGAATTTTGCTGTTGGCATTTCCTCTTCCTATTACAACTATGTTTCTGATTTACTTTGTAGGTTTCTGGATTATGTTCCGTTCCATATGGGGTATCGGCGCCTCTGTTGATTTGCAGAATACAGGAGTAAAAGGCTGGGGCTGGTTACTGGCATTTGCCATTATAGGCGTTCTCTTCTCCATTATCTTTATATTAAGTCCTGTATTTGGAGCCGGATTTATCATTGCTTTTGCATCCATCGCTTTTATCAGCTATGGAATATTCCGGATTTACCTGGCTATTAAACTTAAATCACTACACAATCATTTAGATAAAGTAGAGGAACTCATAGAAAAGGTAGATAATATATTATAATACATAGTTAAGCACTTTTTAATCAAAAACGGTGGTTGAAATATTTTTCAATTGCCGTTTTTATATATACAACAACCTGTTGTGCATTTAGGCAATACAAGTTTACTAAAAATAATTTAAGATTATATGTAGTAAGATTCTTTGGTGCTCTTTAATATAATTCAAGATTCAAAATTATCTGTAAAACATCCTCAATGCGTAATGTTGAATATTGAATCTTAAATGTTGAATTTATTACTCTTTAGACCATATTTAATTCAAGATTCAAAGTTCAAGATTCAAAATTATCTGTAAAACATCCTCAATGCGTAATGTTGAATATTGAATCTTAAATGTTGAATTTATTATTCTTTAGACCTTTATTAAGTTA
>JAVBUB010000207.1:0-6103 GCA_031555675.1 Paludibacteraceae bacterium
AATATTTCGAAATCGAAGTCATACTCAAAACCTAAACCTCTTAAAGCCTGAACATAAAATTGAGTAGCAGTATCTCCCAATACAGCCAACTTTACTCTTTGTTTGCCCGAAAAGTTTTTTTTGAGATTTTTCTTCAATTCCAAAAATGTTTTCATTTTTACAAAATTGTTTTCATCCGGCAAACATACATAAAATCAATTGATTTTTATCATCAAAAACAATAGCTTCTAAACTTTTATCGAATATTTACTTCTTGCATCACGAAATAAACAACAAAAAACGTAATTAAATTTCTTATAGAAAAATAAAGAGTTATTTGTATTTTTCATAAAATCTATTCGGAATTTTAAGAAACACATCATCTCAAGAGCAAATCCGAAACTTAACATTTATGTAACATTTCCTTTACACAATAGTAATTCCATCCCTATACTTTTGCGGTAACAATTTTAAAAAAAACATTTATGAAAATCAGATTACAAGTTATTGCTTTATGCATTGTTTGTTTTTGTAGTGTGGCAAAAGCACAGGAAGAGGTAGAATTAACAGAAATGGAAAAGCTCGAACAAAGGACAACCGCCCTGGAAAGTGCGACAAAAACTTTACAAAAATTTAAAGGTTCCGGATATATTCAAGGACAAGATCAGTATGGAGAAGCCGATGCCGGATTAGGTACCAACATGAAAGTGGGAGGAGCCAATGGAGACTTGGAAGAAGGTTACAGCAGAATCGGGATCCGCCGAGGACGTATTAAATTCGTTTATGAAGAAGGAATTGCTTCCGGAGTTTTCCAATTGGACATAACCGAAAAAGGAGTAGGTTTTAAAGATGCTTACATCAACATCAAAGATCCATGGTTTAAAACATGTAATTTGCGTGCAGGAATCTTTGACCGTACCTTTGGATACGAAATTGGTTACTCTTCTTCACGACGTGAATCGCCAGAACGTTCTACCATTTTCCAAACATTATTTCCAGATGAACGAGATTTAGGGGTTGCATTGCTTTTACAACCTTCCAAGACTTCCAAATTGAATTTCCTACACTTGGACGCCGGATTTTTTGCTGGAAATGGAATCAAACCTGAAATGGACAACCACCTGGATTTTATCGGACACCTATACGCTACCAACAATATTGGCAGTAACATGAAATATGGTATTGGAGCGTCATACTACAATGGTGGCGTGTTGCAAGGCAGCAAAAATGTTTATAAAATGGATGGTAACAGCTTTGTATTGAACAACGATTCCGCAGCTAACTTTAGACAATTGGCCAAAAGGGAATATATCGGATTCGACGGACAATTTCAAATCATGTCTCCTGCCGGTTTAACAAAAATACACGCTGAATATCTTTTCGGTCAACAACCCGGTGCCAAAGCATCGACAAAAAGTCCAAATACAGGAGTACTCGTTACAGAGCTTGTAAAGATGAATCCGGGAAATGCAGCCAACGACACTTACATCCGTAATTTCAGCGGAGGATATGTAATGTTAACCCAGGATATCGGAAAATTACCTTTCACTGCCGTAGTAAAATACGATTGGTATGATCCTAACACCAAAGTTTCGGGAAATGATGTAGGCAAAAACGGAACTGGTTTTGCAGATTTATCACAAAGTACCATCGGATTCGGAGCCATATGGAGAGCAACCAACAGCATACGCCTTACCGCTTATTACGAAATAAACAAATATGAAGACACTGATCTCCAGTATACCTATACATATAATAATGATGTAAAGAAAACATTCTCTGTAAACGACTTAAAAAGAAACGTTTTCACCTTGCGTCTACAATATAAATTTTAAGTTTCAAGAATGAATATTAAAAACAAAAACAGAAAAGATATGAAAAAGATTATTTTAGGACTTATTTTAATGGCGTATTCTTCTACTGCCACATTTGCCCAGAAAGTAAAAGGTTCGGATACCGTATTGCCTCTATCACAAAAAGAAGCCGAAAGCTACTTAAAAATCAATCCCAATGCTAACTTAACAATTACCGGCGGTGGTAGTGGTGTAGGAATTGCCGCTTTGGTAGAAGGCACAACAGACATTGCCCAATCATCCAGAAAGATTAAATTCGATGAAAAAGTAAAAATGCAGGAAGCAGGTAAAACCGTAAAAGAAGTGGTTATTGCTTATGATGCTTTGGCAGTAATCATCAACCCAGCCAACAAAGTAGACAATTTAACCCGTGAGCAACTGGAAGGCATTTTTACCGGAAAAATTAAAAACTGGAAAGAAGTAGGTGGCGCAGATGAAAAAATAATCCCCTACTCTCGCGAAACTTCCTCAGGAACATACGAATTCTTTAAAGAAAGCGTATTGAAAAACAAAAATTACCTGCCCGGAATTTTAAGTTTACCTGCCACCGGAGCCATTGTTCAATCTGTGAGCCAAACCAAAGGAGCTATTGGTTATATAGGTTTAGCCTACCTTAGCAAGTCGGTTAAAGACGTAAAAGTATCTTATGATAATGGAAAAACATATGTAGAAGCATCTATAGATAATGCAAAAAACAAAACATATCCTATCGTTCGTCCTTTATTCTATTACTACGAAGCAAAGTCTGAGAAAAAAGTAAAATCATTTATCGATTACATACTTTCTCCCGCAGGACAAAAAATTGTTTCGGAAATAGGTTATGTTATACTTCAATAATTTAGGTCTATAACCCATAAAAAATTAGCTGCCCGAAACCAGGCAGCTAATTTTATTTTAAATAGAGGTTATATTGAATAAGACTATAATAGAGGGATTTACTCTGGGGAGCAGAAAAATTAAATTTCCATGGCTGGCATCCTGTCTGGATAATTTTCAACAAAAAAATCTAATTCTTAAATTTCATTTTCACAATTCCAATGATATTTTCAAGTTTATGAGGATTGGAAGAATGCTTAATAACACCTTCAGCTGAATAATATAAAGTTTTGACTAATTTATCATCTAATCTTTCATCAACCTCTCTAATTTTATATCCTTCATAATCATCTTTTAAATACTTTATGTATATAATATCTCCTTTTTTTATGATATCTTTTTCATTATCTGCTTTAAATTCTTTTATAAAGACCAAATCACATGCATTTATCCCTCTTGGAGTCATACAATCTCCATCGACTTTGCAAACAATATAATCCCTCGGATTAACTTTCTTACCTTCATGATAAAAAGAATCAAACGGCGATATGGAAGTCTTTATATTACCGGAAAAAGCATGAATATTTTGAATGGGGCCAGCTTTTACCGTAGTAACAGGAATAGTATTTTTTTTATAAAGAAATACAATGAACAACATGATTGCAACTATAGCTATTGCAATTAATAAAACATATAATAAATTTAGTATCATAGCTTATGCGTTTTTAGTCGGCAATATATCATCATTTGATGATATATGTTTGATTTTTAAAGATTCTGCTTTATATACAACCAACAAAATAATGAATAATATAGATAAATACGATAATTTGAACCAATCGACAGGAATAAATAACTTTTCTACAATGGCTTGTGCTATAACAGTCATCACAACAGCTAATATAATATCAAACACCAACAGTGAATCAACATAATAATTTTTATTAACCTGTTTTGTTACAATTTGTATGATGAGTTTATCTATAAACAACATTACAACCAATCCTATGTTAATTAAAATCATCAAATTAGATTTATGCGAATTTAATATTTTTTCTTCAAAAGGGATTCCATTTTTATTAAAAAAATTAAGGATAATTCCTCCATATGAAAAACAAGCAAGTAATCCCATCCAAACTATTGCACATAAATATCTTATCATGATTCTAAAAAATTTGCGCAAAGATAATTTTATCTTTCAATTTGCCAAACATTCGTTTATTAAATTATTCCATATATAAAAATAAATAAAGATAATTCAGTAAAGAATAAACTCATTTTCACTTAAAAAGTGAGTTGATTTTACTTAAATTTGACACAAAAGATTATTATCGTGATGCAAATATCCAGGCAGAAGAAAAAGGCGTATAATTTATCTTAAATTCATCAAGAAAAGATTCTGCTGCCATTTTATCTGAAAAACCTTTTACAGAAACACGGTAGCGGCTTTCGGCTTTAACGATGGAAATATCATCAAATGCATATCCTTTTATTTCCTGTAAATATTGCTCTGCTAATTCTCCGTTGGGTAAACTGGCTATAATAATATGGTAAGTTTTACCATATTTTGCAGGCATTGAAGATGGTTCGATTAATTTTGGTTCTACAACTTCTGAAACCAGTAGCTCAACTTCTTCATTTTGATTACTCGCAATAAATACCGAATCCTGCTGTATATCAAGAGTTTCTGCAACAATTTCGCAGCAACTATCTTTTAGCTCTATAATAGCCGGTTTATTCCAGTCAAAATTCAGTATAGCAGCCTGTTCTGGAGCTTGGTGTTTATCAAAAACATTAACTGGTATAAACATAAAAAATAGAATAATAGCTGCGGCCGCATGCCAAACAAATCTGGAGAATGTTACAGGTTGAGCGTGTTGAGCGCCAGGCAAACAATATACCTCTTCCAAACCATAATATTGAGAAGTTAGTTCCGAATTTAATTCCGGCTCAAAAACAATACAGTTATTCCGACCTATCGAAAAAGTACCTATTTTACCAAATTGCAGTCGCTGCTCTTTTTTTAGTTTAGCTAAAATATCCTGAACATAGTCGTCAATCTGCTTTATCGCCATTTCATAAGAACATGTTTGTTCTTTCATGAGCGATTGCGCCAATAAACCATCATTATAAGTAAGATGAATGTTAAATCCGATTTTCCGAACCGATGGAATGAATAAATTTTTCGCCGATACAATATGTGCCGATTCGTAATTCACTACCAATCCCCCAAAACCGGGAATAATCACACAATCGTGTTTTAACAGCAACCTCTCAATATGTTCAACCAAGTTTTTCACACCACAAAGGTAGAGATAAAATGTTGTTCCGGATTCTTTGTCCAAAAAAGTTTTCAACATGTTTTCATCAATCATAAAAAAACATTACATTTGCGTCAAATCCATATTTTCAATAAAAATTCATTGAACATGAAAAACATTTTAATTACCGGAGGAGCCGGATTTATCGGTTCGCATGTAGTTCGTTTGTTTGTCACAAAATATCCCAACTATAACATTATCAATTTAGACGCGCTTACTTATGCCGGCAACCTCGAAAATTTAAAAGATGTTGCCCAAAAGCCCAACTATACCTTTGTAAAAGGAGATATTACTGATGCCGAATTCATCAATAAATTATTTCAAACCAATAAATTCGACGGCGTTATACACCTGGCTGCCGAATCTCACGTAGACAGATCAATATCCGATCCATTGTCTTTTATCAAAACCAACATTCTGGGTACGGTAAACTTACTGAATGCGGCTAAAGAAAGCTGGAAAGACGATATGGAAAACAAAAGATTTTACCATATTTCTACAGATGAAGTATATGGTTCATTGGGAAAAGAAGGACTTTTTACAGAAACAACCGCCTACGATCCCAGAAGCCCCTACTCCTCTTCCAAAGCAAGTTCAGATCATTTGGTAAGAGCTTATTACCATACATTTAAATTGCCTGTAGTTATTTCAAATTGCTCTAACAACTACGGAGCCAATCAATTTCCGGAAAAACTCATTCCATTGGCAATCAATAACATTAAGCACAATCGTCCTATTCCTATTTATGGAAAAGGAGAAAACATCCGCGACTGGTTATGGGTAAACGACCATGCCAGAGCTATTGATGTTATCTTCCATACTGGGAAAAACGGAAATACCTATAATATCGGCGGAATTAACGAATGGACCAACATTGATCTGATTAAAAAACTTTGCGAAATAATGGACCGCAAACTCAATCGAACACCTGGAGAATCGGCAAAACTCATCACTTTTGTAAAAGATCGCGCCGGCCATGACCTTCGCTATGCCATAGACTCTTCGAAACTAAAAAAAGAACTTAACTGGGAACCTTCATTACAATTTGAAGAAGGATTGGAAAAAACAGTAGATTGGTATCTGGAAAATGAAGCCTGGATGAATAATATTACCAGTGGAGAATATCAAAAGTAT
>JAVBUB010000136.1:0-3378 GCA_031555675.1 Paludibacteraceae bacterium
TTGCATTGTACTCGTCTATTATTTTTTCCAATTCTCTGGCCGAATGACGCAGCTCAGATATTTTCCGGATATTTTCAGAACCTTTGATGGTATAATTTATAAATTCAGGTTCATTGGCTTTAATAGTTACTGTTTCCGTAGAATCAACACTAAAAATAACATAACGGTCTTTAATTCTCACTCTATAGAAATCTGAATAAACCGGACGTTGTACTTTAAAAGAAAATCTATTATTACCTTTTATCTTAAATGAATCGAGTAAACTTATTTTATCAATACCGACTTCTTCCAGATATACGATTTGACCCTCTCCATCTTTTACGTCTCCATTTACTTTGAAATGGAGACTATCTCCACAGGAAACAAAAGCAAGGGTAAAAACAAGCAGGTACAGAATATTTTTTTTCATATCCGATGAATTTTATATCGAAATTTAATATACATTTAAGCAAAAATGCAGAGCAAGTTAAGTGTTCCTGATTTTTCTTACAAAAATAACATTTTTTATCAAAAAATATAATGTGTTATTATAGATTATTTTAAAAATGAAAATAAAAAGGATACATATCAAAAACTATAAAGTTTTCCGCGATTTTACCATTGATTTTACCAATAATGGAGAAGTTCTGAATTTAGTCGTATTGGCTGGTATTAACGGAAGTGGGAAAACCACATTAATGCGGGACGTCATGTGGACTTGCATGGACGGTATCAACCATAAAAAATACAAAGAAATAGAACCCGGAAAATATGAAATCGGCGAATTTATAATTGAAACAACCGAGAATCATAGCTTTAATATTGTACTTGATGTGCATGATGATATAGAAAGCGATGTAAAGTCCACCAAACAGGTTATTTTAAAATATGTTGACAAGCTGATTTTCGAAAATGACCTCAGAAGTAGCGAGGCTTATGAAAAAACCAATGATTTAATGAACGAGATATTCAATCATTTCGATTTGAGCATAAAATTCCGGGGCATTGATAAGAACCGTGAAATTATGTTTCGCAATGGCAATGACGATATCAAAATAGAAAGCTTGTCGCGTGGCGAAAGAATGTTGATAACCCGGATTTTCTCACTTTACCTGAGTGATTATAAAAACAGTGTTATTCTGGTCGATGAACCGGAGAGTTCGCTTTATCCGGCATGGCAAAATAGAATTGCGGGTATTTACCAACGATTTGCAGATAAAAACAACAATCAAATCATCATGTCCACCCATTCGCCTCACATTTTGGCCTCCGTACGCAAAGAACAAATTCGGCTATTAGGCAAAGACGACAATGGAGACATAGTAGTTTACGATAATTTTATGGGTGCTTATGGCTGGCGAATAGACAAAATATTAACCGAGGTGTTGGGTATTGAACATCTTCGTACGCCTGTTATTGAAGAAAAACTGAAAAAGTTGAATATACTGCTTGAAAAAAATGAATATGATAACCCCGAATTTAAATCGTTATATAAGGAATTGGAAGATGATTTGGGATATGCGGATAATGATTTGATATTAATCAGACTGGAGATTCTGCGAAGAAAAAATAAAGCACAAGCAGACAAGGCCACCAATTGAAGCATTTTTTTGTTGTTCAATCATGTTTTTTTGCTTTACACCAATTTGTTTTTAGTAAATCTATGAAAAAAATAGATAAAAAAGAACCTCGTTTTTACGATGAATATATAAAGTCCGTAAAACCGGAGACATGGAGCGAAATGCGCGATATCAAATACCGCATCAGACAATATATGCTCCGTCAGGAACAAAACCAACAATGCGCCTACAGTGAAATTCGCGTTAATCCGGATAGTAATTTTTCCCACATCGACCATTTTTTGAAACAGGAATGGTTTAAGGATTCTATTTTTGATTATAATAATCTTTTTACTTCGTGTAATTCGGAATTTTTTGCCGCAAAACATAAGGATAAAACAATAGGGCCTAAAGACTATGAAAACCTGATTAACCCTACGATTGAAGACCCCAATGATTACTTTGAATATACCATGAATGGTTTTATCATTCCCAAAAACAAGGATTGCGTAAAAGCGACAACCACCATCCGGATATTTAATCTGAACCACCGAACTCTGACGGAACGACGAAAAGAAAAAATACTTTTTCTGGAACGATGGGCGCAATATTACAGCAAAGAAATGTTGATGATGGAAATAGGAGAGTTCGACAGTATGGTATTGGATTTGTATCCTCAATTACACGAAAAAAGAACAGATTCAAATCGGTCTGTCATGCCCCGGAAATGAGCGAACACACATGATTACTTGGGTTTTATTGCTAAATTTTAAGATATTAAAAGCCTGATATATCAAAAATCTAATTATTTTTGCAACTTCAAAATAACAAAACTGAATGCAATTTCTATATAATTTAGGGATCCTCTTTTATCGATTTGCGGTATTTTTTGCTTCATTATTTGACGAAAAAATCGCAAAAATGTGGACAGGACAACGTCAAGGTTTAGAAGTTCTGAAACAAAAGCTGGATAAAAATGCCCGCTATATATGGATACATGCCGCATCGCTGGGCGAATTTGAGCAAGGCCGTCCACTCATCGAAAATATAAAACAAAACCACCCGGAATATAAAATTCTGCTTACCTTCTTCTCGCCTTCAGGATATGAGGTTCGAAAAAATTATCCAATGGCCGACATTATTTGCTATTTACCAATGGATACGCCTCGAAACGCGAAACGTTTTATTCGCATGGTTAATCCCGAAATGGCTATTTTTATCAAATATGAGTTTTGGGCTAATTATTTATATCGCTTGCGGAAAAAGGAAATTCCGACTTATGTTGTTTCGGCTATTTTCAGAAAAGAGCAAGTTTTCTTTAAATGGTACGGCAGATGGTACCGCAGTTTGTTGAAAAACTTCAAAACTATATTTGTACAAAACGAGAGGTCTTTGGAATTGCTCAACAGTTTTGGAATAGAAAATGTGATTATATCCGGCGATACTCGTTTTGACCGTGTAGCTGAAATTGCGGGACAAGCCAAAGATTTACCATACATCAACAACTTTATCCAAAACAAAAAGGTAATTATCGCGGGTAGTTCCTGGCCCAAAGATGAAGAATTATTGATCGAATATTTCAACAAAACTCCGGGTGTAAAGTTAATTATAGCTCCTCACGTTATCAGCAAAGAACATATTTTCAGTATTTGCAGTAAACTGGAACGTCCTTTTCTGCGCTATTCCGAAGCTGATGAGGAAAGTGCCCAAAATGTAGATTGCTTAATTATTGATGCTATTGGTTTTCTTTCTTCGGTATACCGCTATGGTAATATTGCCTATATTGGCGGTGGGTTTGGCATTGGCATACATAATATACTGGAAGCAGCTGTTTATGGCA
>JAVBUB010000181.1:0-13828 GCA_031555675.1 Paludibacteraceae bacterium
CTTATTCACACCATTCACATTTAAATGGAATTGCCCGTCTGTGCTGTTTGACGATACATAACAATCAATATCATATAATCCTGCCTTTGCTACATTAATCGTATAACGCAAGAATTCTTTGTTGGTAATATCCCCGATAGCATAATTGGTACCGCCAATATTTTCGATGCCTATACCTGTCGCATCTGCGCGATAAGTATTTGTTCCGGGATTGGCCGTATATGATTTTGTATCGTGATAACCATAGGTTTCGCCGCCGGTGTTGAAATCTTCTGCTTGCAAAGTTAATGCGATGGTTGTTGTATTATTGGTTGATTGTACTGTTCTTGTAATGCCTTTGTATGGTTGTCCCCAATTATTTACCACTTGAATAGTACCATCTCCGTTATAGTTAAGTTTATCTGCGTGAACGCTACGTCCCTGGTCGCCATTGTGCGAAACATAGTCGGAGTGATAGAAAGCATACCATTGTCCTTTAAACTCTACGATAGAGCCGTGAATTGTTCCACAAGTAGTAGCGTATACATATGGTCCGACACTTTCCCAAGGACCCGTCGGGCTGTCGCTCATGGCATACTTCAATTGGTCGCCGTTGTTGGCACCGCCGCCACCATTGTCGGGATAGGACAAATAGTATTTTCCATTGCGTTTATGTACCCAAATTCCTTCGTGGAAGTTGTTCAATCCTTCCATGACCTGAGGCGTTCCGTCTATTTCGGTCATGTTGTCTTTCAACCTTACCACGTATGGATGGCTACCGCCACCATAGTATAAATAGGCTTTTCCATCGTCGTCAACAAACACGCAAGGATCATATTCAAAACCTGTGTTCAGATTAAGAGGTGTTGGCAAAATAGTGAAATTTGATGCGGGATGATCGCTCACGGCAACACCGATTTTCCAGTTGCTACCCCAGTCATTTCCTGTTCCTGCTTCGTTGTTAGAAGGATGAGGAAAATAGAAATAATATTTACCATTTTTGTATGCTGCATCGGGTGCCCACATAAATTTCGATCCGTTCCTGAATGTTCCGGTATGCCAAGGCACATCGTCGGCTTTCAATATTTCACCGTAATCTGTCCAATTTGTCATATCGGTAGTGGAGAACACATGGTATCTATCCATACGGTCGCAACCACGAGCGGCTTCCATATCATGCGAAGCGTAAACAAATAAGGTTGGTGTTCCGTCGATATTCCAAACGTGGGCGGATGGGTCGGCAGTATAAAGATTTCCGTTTGAGCCGGGCATGAATGTACCTGCATCATCATCTGTTACCTTTTCAGAACCAAACTTCCAGAACAATGGGTTTTGCATAGCCATTGTTTTAGGGTATCCGGCCGGATAAGTCGGGTTACCTGCTCCACCCGAAGTTGTTACAGTTATAGTAGCCACATTACTTGAAACAGAGCAACTGGCATTGGTTATTTTTACATAATAGTAACCTGTTCCTGCAGTTGCCACATCGGGTGTGTATGTAGCAGCAGCACCCATTTGCGTGTCGTTTGCAGGGGTGTTGTTTGAATTATCGGTAGATTTATACCAGATATATGACAAACCGCTACCCGAAGCTGTTACAGTAAGAGCTGCAGCTGTTCCGCCTGTTGTATAGCTATTACTTTGCGGCTGCGCCGAAATGGTAATATCGCAGGTTTGAGCTTCGCAATCGGGATTGGTTGCAGAAGTGTTTACAACAGCTAACGCAACGGAAGTCCAAACATTGGTATTATTAGGAATACCTCCGATAATCACAGTAGGAAATGCGGGAATGTTATGATTGTAATTCCCCGGGTTAAGTATAAATGCGCCTTTGTTTGACACATTAGCAAAATCGGCATTGGCTATGTTTACCAACCAATAGCGTCCTCCCCAAGCAGATGCAGTTTCTCTGAATTGATAAAGTGCTGTTTTTGCATTGGTAGCGCTAAGTGCAGCAGCTTCCCAACCCCAGTCGCCGTCTACGGCAGTTTTAGTTCCGGGACGGTAAATGTATTTTCCTGTACCAACATTTTTGAAATAGAAATCAGTTGTTGATCCTGCTACAGGAATTTCATACCAAATAGAATTGTTGTTTTCAGTGGCAGACCAAGTCAAAGTACCATTATTGTCCAATAAGTATAATGCAGGATTCTCGCCATTGCCGAAAGTCTGAATACGCAACGTTCTGATTTTTGCGCATTCTGCTGTTGCCGCGGTTACAGTAATAGTAGCAGTTGCTGTTTTGGCACCATCTGCTGTAGTAACACGTACAGTTGCAGTACCTGCTGCTTTACCGGTAACCAAACCGGAAGTTGTATTCAAATCAATTTTATCGCTGCCGCTTGCAATAGCAAACGTTACATTTTTATTGGTTGCATTATTCGGTACAACAACGGGTGTAAGTGTTACATTGCTACCTACCGCTACGGATACGTTACTAACTGAAACGCCTGTTACAGCAATAGTTTCGGTGCCGGTTGCACCAATCGCAGGGGTACCATCGGGAACTGCTGCAATGGTACTGATATCTGTACTGGCAACTCTTACTACATAGAAATTGTCGATAGCCCAGAAATTGGCTGTATTGGAAGCGGGTTTAGTTATACGTACATAACGGGCAGTTTGTGTAGAGAACGAAATCATAGTCATGGAAGTGTTTCTACCGCTTCCTCTTGCCACTTCCGTCCAACCTGTTCCATTGGTAGAAACTTCCAAAATGTACGATTCCGGACCGTCATTCGCGGCAAGACCATAATCTAAAATAACCTGGTTGAAAGTCTGATTACCTTTCATATCTACTGTAACCGTTACAGCGGCAGCACCGTTTGCATTTTGATTATTTTGCCAACCTGAGTTCCATGAATTTCCGGTATTACAGTCAACTATATTTTGTGCAGCTCCGCCATTGGTATAGGTAGCACTTGCCGTCCATGTATTGCAATTGTTGAGTGCACCTGATGTAGAAGCCGTCGGCGATTGTCCCATATTGGTATTACCGGTAACGCTGGCATCTCCTTTGGTTACAGAACCTTTAGTGCTAATATTGCCTGTACCGGTTCCGTTGTATGTCGGATTGTTTCCGTTTGCCGGATTTACCACAGAAGATACCAAATTTAATTTTCCGTTGTTTACTCTGGCAAAAGAATTTTCGCCCGCGTGTTGGAAATATCCGCCATACAGGTTAACTGTACCTGCGCCGTTGAGCAAAAGGCCGCTTTCGCCGGCATAACCCCAATAGGCGGAGCTAAACAGGTTAACTTCGCCGGTAAATTTGGTTGAGCTCCTTATATAGGTCGATTTTCCATAGTTTTTAGCATTCACATCAGTGCCGAGGCTTGTGTCTGTACTATTTTCCCTCTGCAATGCCACTCCCTGCAAGTTGATGAAATCAAGATGAATATTTGAACCGTCGAGATAAAGCATGGTGCGGTCATCGTCAAGAGCAAAGCCGAGGGCCAAACCGCTAACGTTATCTTTCACGTGCATTCCCACCAGGGCATTGTAGTTGAAATCACCATACAGTAATATATTATCGACATTTTCCATTGTCAGGAAAGTCATATATCTTGAATTAAAAGTGTATGGGTTTTTCGTAGCATCGTTTGCACAAACAGGTTCACGGTTAGAATTCGGAAATTGTCCGAATTTCGTTTCGCTACCACTATTATAAACAATGGTGTTGCACTGCATATTCGCCAGAATACCGTTGCTGCTGTTTTTAATATCAACTCCTTCGCGGAAGAAATATCCCGTGAGGAAATCAATGTAGAAATTGTTGCAAGATTTTGTTTTTAAATCTACACCACGGTTTGATTGGCGCATGGCCACATTAACAATATAAATATTATCGCCATCGCCTTGAATGGAAAATGGAAAGTCGATGGGGTTTGGCATTACAGTACAATAAATCTGTTCGGGATAATTGAAGTTGATACCTCGCATACCGCTATTTGCTTTCATAACAACAGCGGCACTGGTTCTATTATATATGGCCAACACGCTACCCGGCCCAACAGGGAAAGAACTTACATCTGTGCTTCCTTTCAACTCCACACCCGAAGGAATGGTAAGCTGTCCGTTGATACGGTAATGTCCGGGAGGGAGATATACGATACCGCCGCCTGCATCGCGAGCTGCATTCAACGCATTTTGAATAGCTGTTGTTGCATCGGCAAGGCTGGCATTATTATCTTTATGCCCTCTTGGAGCATTGTAAGGAGTTGCCGCGGCATTGATAAATGTATTCCCTGTCGGTTTTGTTACTTTTGGAATAAATTCATAGTAGGCAGGATGTGCTTTCATATCAACCGGAGTATGGTCTATCACATTTTGAAAAACAGATCCTTGTTTAATATCTGCTCCTTGTGAAAAAGTATTTCCGATGATATTTCCTCGAGAATTAGCTTCAAATTCAATTTGTGGTTTGCTGTTGTTGAAAGCGTTATCCGCAGCCAATAGAGTTCCGCCTTGTACCAATACCTTTCCTGCTTTAACGGTCGATTCCATTAAAGAGAATTTGGTAGATGATTTGGGGTCAAAATAAATAGCACATTTTGTCGCGCTTAAATCTCCTTTGTATAATTGAGCTACGCTCGAAGATTTTTCTGTAAAATACATTCCATACTCGCAACCTGCCATTTTCACTTCCGAATACATCACACTTCCTTGTCCGGTGCTGCTTTCATGATAAATACCATATTTACAGTTTGAGATATTGAATCCGTAATTTTGTCCATTAGGAGTTGAAAGTCCACTGACGCCTCCTTGCTCTCCTACCCAGTTTGTTCCGCCCTGTACATCTTCTTGCAACGAAAGAGCTGCCCAGAAAGCTTTATTGTAACCTTCTATCGTTAAATACAGTGTATAAGACCAGTCATTCCGACGCATGATCACACCGGTAGCATTGTTGTAAAGCCGGTTTCTGAAATTATTGTTGTTGAGAGCCGGAGCATTTGTAAGCCCGGAACCTGCCCAATACATGGGCGAGAAGTCAAGATGTTCGGCACGGCCTATATCCACAATGCGGTCTATTTCCACACCGATATTAAGCGGTGTTCCATAAAGCCCGTTTATTGTGTAGCAGGTACCTCCTATTTGCGAAAAAACCACTCCGTCGTAAGAATTGACAAGTGTAACGTTTTTTACATTATTAAATTCATTTCCGTGAGGTCCGCCGTCTTGTCCCAATACGATCGTTGGAGCATAAGGCACAATATTATTAGGATCTTGGCTTGGATACCAAATGGCTACGTCCATGATTGCCGAAGCCGATTGTGTAACGATAAACGCCTGTTTTTCGTAGTTAGAATAATCCGCTCTGGAAGTACCTCTGGTAACGTTTCTACCTTTGTCTGTCATCAAAATAGTACCTTCGATGGGCTGGCCTTTTACAGGTTTTTTCCAATCGCCGCGAATGGTAACACCTTTGGGAATAATTAACTGGCCATCGATTTTGTATCTTCCTGCGGGCATGTAAAGCACACCGCCGCCAAGAAGTTCCATCTGATTCCACATATTTTGCCCCCTGTTACCTGCCTTATCAAGTGCATTTAGCATACCTTGCAGAGCTGCCGTACAGTCGGTGGTGCCATTTCCCCAAGTGGCAGGGTCGACAATAAAACCGGCCACTACCCTTTCATTTTTGGGATAGTTCGCTTTTTCGGGAACAAGCTGCCAACTTGGCGTTTGAGAAAAAGCCAAACCGGAATACATGAGTCCTAAAAGCAATGCAAAAAAGATCTTTGCGTTTAGTAATTTTTTCATGGTAATTATTTATAAATTAAGGTTTTTTAAAGTCAAAAATCTTGTAAATATATGTAATTCTTTTCAAAAATCAAAACCCGACAAAGCGTTTAATTCCGAAAGGCAATAAAAAAAGCTGCCCTTCAGGCAGCTCTCGAATGTTTTCAATCTTTATTCCATTTTTTTACATTCTGCTTTCAATAACTTCCCAATCCACAATTTTCCATAGTTCATTGAGATGATCTGCACGACGATTTTGATAATCAAGATAATAAGCATGTTCCCAAACATCAAAACATAATAATGGTTTAAGTTTACTTTTAACAGGATTACTTCCATTGGGCTCTCTGGTAATTACCAGTTTCCCGTTTTTATCAACAGACAACCAAGTCCATCCGGAACCGAATAACCCGGCACCTGCGGCTGCAAATTCTTTTTTAAAGTTTTCGAAACCTCCGAAATCTCTATTTATTGCTTCCGCTAATTTTCCCTGAGGTTCTTTTTGTTTAGGATTGGGCGAAAACTGCAAGAAATACATGTTATGATTTAATACTTGTCCGGCATTATTAAAAATAGGCCCTTCCAAAGCCGCTTCAACAATTTCTTCCAGTGTTTTCTTTTCAAGCTCTTTTCCTTCAATCAGTCCATTCAGATTATTCACATAAGTTTGAAGATGTTTTCCATGGTGAAATTCAATTGTCTTCTGACTGATAACGGGTTGCAATGCATCTGATGCATAAGGCAACTTAATTAATTCAAATGCCATAATTTTAAAATTTTATATTGTTTTTACAAAAATATTCTCTGTCAAATATAAACCATTTTATTGGTAAATTGTTTTCAAATAAATATTTTATGGGTGCATGATTCATAATCATGAGGCCGGATATTATATCATATTCTCGTTTAACAGGGGAAATATAACATCTCATTTTGAATTAATTACAACTTAACTGATTTTTTATTTGGCATATATTAAAATTTATTCTACTTTTGCACCACAAAAATAATGGCGAGATAGCTCAGTTGGTTAGAGCGCATGATTCATAATCATGAGGTCCGGGGTTCAATTCCCCGTCTCGCTACAAAAAGAAAACCAAGCCGCTATAGAAATTTCTGTAACGGCTTTTTTTTGACGGTTTAATGATTATTACGGCTCAAGTGAAATTTCCGGCTGACCCGACAAAACGGGATCAATGTTATTATAAAAGTCTGTAGGACTTTCCTATCCTAGTTAATAACCCCCATATTTATCCGGGGTAAATAAGCCTAAGTGATATTTCTAACTCCGGAGGAATTGCTTGTTTCTAAGTTGTAGAACTCTTACAGAGTTTCGGCCAATGGCATCCCGCTTTTTCCTCCCGGATAAATCCGGGGGTTATTCAAAGGAAAACACCTATGGTGTTCCAGATGGTATTGTTTTAGTTTCAATGTCGCCACTCTCCCCAAAAAATCTACTTATTTTTTACGTCATCCTATATTTTCTTAAATTTTACCAACCGAATTTTACTGTTGACCCATTATTTATGTGTATTTTTGCGGATAAGCTTTTTAATTTTTGTTATCTCCTTTTTTCGCTCTTACCGTTGTCGTACAAAATAATGAATAATCCGCTTGTTGGCTTTTGAGGTAATTTTTGACCAAGAATATTGAAATAACCGATGATTGTTTTTTCTTTTTCTGATGAAATGGTATTTACGGAAGTAGGTATATTATCTCGAACGCAACGTAAAGCTGCCGACATATTATGCGGTACTTCATAAGACTGTCTATCAATCCAACCGCCACTACAAAAAAACAGGCTATGATTAGTTTCCGATTGCGTCCAATATACTGTATTGGTTTGTCGGATTATATCTCCCATATAAATATAACCGGCATAATTGCCACCCCAATCATTTAGCAATCTGTTGCGAACTGTTGTGTTTTGAAATCTTTCCGTTTCTTCGCCATCTAAGGCTAAAACTAATTCCAGAAAATCATCTTTTGTGGGAACTCGCCAAGGATAGGGACAAAGTATGTCGCCAAAACGCATCACAGCACACCAAGAGAAGAAATCGCCTTTTTGACCCGGATTAGAACGGCAATTAGCAAAGCAGTTCGTAGGATTACCTATTTCAAATATGTTTGGCGACCTGCCGCTGCATACTGAAGTTTGCACAGCATCCGACCAGATTTGATTGCCGACTGTCCATTCTTGATTTGTGGCAAATGATACCGTTCCAAGACTTTCGCCCCACATTGGCGTTATTGTGTTGCAACCATTTGACAGAATATCTGTTTGTGCAACGACAGTTACAAGGCAGTTAGACTCAAATCTTCCGCCTTCGGCACCTGCTGTAATTGTTGCTGTGCCTGCAGAAACGGCAGTGATTTTTCCATCAACGACAGTAGCGACAGCAGGATTGCTTGAAGTCCATGTTGTTATGCTTGTGTAGTCGTTGGCGGCAGCAGGTTGCAGGGTTGCGGTTAGTTGTTGTGTTTCGCCGCTGATCAATAATGCTGTGGGGTTCATTACAATACGCGCTCCCATTAATTTACCAACTGTTACATTGCAATAAGCCTCAAAATTACCGTCTTCTGTTCTTGCTGTAATTCTTGCTGTTCCGGCAGGAGAAACAGCGGCAATTTGTGCATAGCCATAATCTAACCTTGCATCACCTCCGACAAAAACTACATCAGGATTGCTTGAATGCCAGGTTACTTTTCGGTTTTCGGCATTGGCAGGTTCGACTGTTGCTGTTAGTGCTCTTTGTTCGCCAATAGGGGAACGGTTAAGGTCGAATGTCAAGGACATATCGGATTCGCTTAGTGTTACACCTGTTGTGTGTACAAATGGTCTGACATTTACATCGATGGCGGCCCGGATGCTGTAGCCTTCAATTTGTGCATATACAACTGTTCCTCCTTCTGAAACTCCAGTTATTAACCCATCAACGACAGTAGCAACAAGAGGATTGTTCGACCACCAGATTATGTTTTGACTTGTTGCGTTTTCGGGCGAAATTGTTGCTGTTAGTTGTTCACTTTCTCCTATTAATAGCCTTGTGTTGTTTCTTTTGTTTAACGTTATGTTTACGGGAACTATTTGGGCTGATAAAAACACTGCAGAAAACAAAAGGGCGGTAATGATGAGGGTAGTTTTTTTCATACAGATACTATTTTCATTTTCGGGCAATGAGCCATTGCTGGCGTGGTTCTGTGAACCGTGTCTTTTCAACTTGGTATTGTTAAATAAAGAATGTGTCATTTAGTATTCAAATTTAAATTATTTTCTAACGAAATAAGAAAATAAATGCAAATATTTTATTCGTCATATTTTATATGACAGCGAATAAGCGTAACAATAAAAAAAAATCCAAGCTTTAAACCAATAAAAAGGTTGCAAACATTGTATTTGCAACCTCTTAATTCATAATTCTGAATTATTTTTATTATTTGTTGTTAGCTTCCCAACGGGTTCTTAAGTCTTTCATCAATTCTCTTAATTCGTTAATTGTCTTTTTTTCCTTGTTAGAAGGATCCAGACTTATGATTTTACTTAAATGTACATCTGCTTTATGAAAGTTGTTGGTAAATATATAGGCTTCGGCCAAATTGAAACGGGCAGCTTTGGCAACATCTTCAGTAACCCGTACTTTTTTAGCGCCCGCTACGTATTCGGTTAAGGCTTTTTCCCAAAATTCGCATGCAGCATCAAGTTTTTTTGCTGCAAAAGCATAATCGCTTACTAATAAACCGTAACCTGATACGGCATTTTCATAAGCCTCCTGAAAATCGTCATAGGTAAAAGTCTTTGGTTCAATACGGTAAATAACAGACTCTCTATTTATCTTCGCATATCCATATTTGGAATTCAATATCTCGTTTACTTTTTTCATATTATCTTCTACCGCTTTGCTTTCCAGTTGTTCCAAAAATGCCCCCTTGTTGTAGTTCTGAGCGGCAGTTGTCACTTTATATTCTGCAAATTGTTGTGGTATTTCATCCATCAACACTTCTCCCGAAGGCAGTTCTACTTTAATGCCTATCGGATGTTTATATTGTATTTCATACCAATAGGTAATTTTCTTTTGCGTACTACTGGTTTTGGAGTCATAGTAGCTTTCTTCCTTTTGTTTTAATTGGGGCTCCAAATTTTCAAATCCATACAGTGTAGCTGTAATTTTTACAGCATTATTTGTTGCTATACCAAAACCTTCAAGTTTCAGGTAAGTACTTGCCAATAGGTTTTTGTCGAATAACTTTAATGTTTTTACATTTTCTAAAACCGGTGCGGATGGTTTATAATAACTTGGTTGAACGGGTTTGTTGTTTTCTTCCAATATATTTTTTTCAACAAATTTGGAGCCTACCGACTTTTTATCCCATTCTGCTTTGTCTATTTTATATTTTTCCATTCTGGCTGCATAATCTGCTTCTGCTTCCGATACTTTTTTGGGGTATTCCGCCAAGGCTTTTTCATAATCGTCCTGAGCTTTTTTCTTTGCTTGGTTTACAGCATCTTCATACGCAAGTATAACAACACCATTGCTATTTTTAATTGTCTTATCGATAGGAGATTCAGGCAATCTTATATAATTAAACTTTAAACTTTGGTTGTCTACTTTTTGTGTATATGCTGCAAAAGAAATACACAATGCAAAAAATAACATAATTGTTTTTTTCATAATTTATTTTTTAATAGTTATTTACTATACAATATTATATTTATCGATTATCAGTTGTTGAATTAAATGAATTTAAGGGAGAATATTCGTTCTTTCTTTTGCAAAGATAATTCTTTTATCTAAAAAAATAGCGGAGAAGCAAATTTTTACATAAACAGTGGCGTCTACCATTGGGTTGTTCTCATACCGAGGAATCCCATCATTTCTACGTGAGCAGGTACAGAAGTGAACATTAATCATCTCGGGAATATCTAAAAGACTATAGTCATTGCATCTCCATTTATCAAGTATTAAAAATATCTTCTTCGAGTTCTTTTATTTTATGTTGATCAGAAGTAGTTGTCTTTTCAAAAGCAAACTTCAAAAAAGTTAATTTTGTTTCTTTACTGATTTTATTAGATTGGACAATCAATTTAATGTCTTCATAGTCTACATAAGGGTGTTCATATGAGATACTGTTATTTTGCTGAATTTCTAACAAATAATTTTGTAAAAGTTCTTTTTGATCTTCTAAATTTACCTGTTTATTATCAACCAAACAATCTATGAATAGCATTTTACACTGATATTCTGCACTTGCATTCTTAAAAACAGATTTTAGAAAAGCTGTTTTGGCTATTTCATTTATTTTATCAGAACATGAGATTAATTTGATCCTATTATATTGCCAATATCTATGGCTACCATATTCATATACATTCGATTTTATTTTTCCAAGTTTTAATAAATATTTTTGTAAATATTCAACTTGGTTTTCAGAAGTTTCTTTTTGAATATCAATCAAACAATCTTCAAATAACATTTTATATTGATATTCTGAATCAGCTTTCTCATAAGCAAATTCTAGAAAAAGACTTTTTATTGTTTCTCTTACTTGTTTTGACTGATTAATTATTTTTTTGTATATTTCGGTATCAGAAATATTTCCAAATTCTGAAAAATATTTTTGTAAAAGTTCTTTTTGATTTTGAATATTTTCTTGTTTAATGTCAATTAAACAGTCTTCAAACAATATTTTATATTTATATTCAGCACTAGCCTTATCAAAAACCGATTTTAGAAAAATTGCCTTTACTATTTCATCTATTCTATCGGATTGAGTGATTAGTTTGATATCATAGTATTTCCAATCATTATTCCTGATATGCCGAGAATGATCTTTTTCGATTTTCCCAAGTTCAGACAAATGTTTTTGTAAAAAATCAGTTTGACTCTCAGAAGTTTCTTTTTGAATATCGATTAAACAATCTTCAAATAACATTTTGTACTGATGATTGGCACATACTTTTACATAAGCTGACTTCAAAAAAAATGTTTTCACAGTATCTGCAATTTTATTAGAGCGGGAAATTGATACAATTTCATTATAATCAGAACATATATAATCATTTTGCAACAAACACTCTCGCAAAAGCAAGAATTGTTCTTCTGTAGAAAGAGTTATCAATTCATTTGCCAACATTTTATATTGGCATTCCGTATCTACTTTTTCAAAAGCGGATTTAAAGAAAGTCGTTTTTACTGTTTCATCAATTTTATTGGACATAGCAATTTTTTTTATTGCTCCATAGTCTAAAACGGACCACTCTTCATATTCATCAACAAAATATTCCTCATGTTCATTTGAAACAAATCTTGATAAATATTCTTGCAAAAGTTTGAATTGTTCTTCTATGGAGAGAGCTATCAATCCATCTGCTAGCATCCAAATCCGTTCTTCAATTTCTATTACATCAAAAATTGATTCTATAAAAACTGATTTTATGAAAGTTTCTTTTGCTGTTTCATGAATCTTATGAGATTGTATGATTTTTCTAAGCCTGTTGTAGTTGGATGAAAAATTGAAACTAACCCAATGTAGATTTAGCAAAAAATTAGTTTGAATTTTAGGGTTTTCTTTTTGAATGTCAATCAAACAATCTTCAAACAATATTTTGTATTGATATTCAAAATCCGCTCTTTCAAAAGCAGATTTAAGAAGAATTTCTTTTTCTGTTTCATCGTATGAATTATCTACACATATTGATTTTACTTCATCATACACTTCTTCATCTTTAATCCAGCCAATTCCCTTTTCTAACCAATATTCTTTAACCAAATCGTCTTTTTTCATACACTTTATAATAAGTTTCCAATTAACAATATATCTTTCATCTTCAAAACTAAATATTTAGCAAAAGAAAAGAGGGTGTCTCACAATGTGATTTCACCCTCTTTGTATTCGGACACCTATCTGAGACTGAACGCGAATATTCAATTCTCAGAGACTTAATTTCTATTTTGAGACATCCTCATTTCTTTATAAAGCTTTCTAATTTCTTACTTACTTGCTTCCTCAATGCAAACAGCCACCGCAACAGTAGCACCTACCATCGGGTTGTTACCCATACCAAGGAATCCCATCATTTCTACGTGAGCAGGAACAGATGAAGAACCGGCGAATTGGGCATCACCGTGCATACGTCCCATAGTGTCGGTCATACCATAGGAGGCAGGTCCGGCAGCCATGTTATCGGGGTGAAGTGTACGTCCTGTACCACCACCTGATGCTACTGAGAAGTATTTTTTACCGTTTTCCATACATTCTTTTTTGTATGTTCCGGCCACAGGGTGTTGAAAACGGGTTGGGTTGGTTGAGTTACCTGTAATAGATACGTCAACACCTTCGGAACGCATTACGGCTACACCTTCGCGAACATCGTCGCAACCGTAGCATTTAACTTTGGCACGAAGTCCTTCTGAGTATGCTTTGGTGTTTACCACGTTCAATGCTCCTGTATAGTAGTCGAACTGGGTTTGTACATAAGTAAATCCGTTGATACGTGAAATAATCATGGCGGCGTCTTTTCCAAGACCGTTCAAGATTACACGCAATGGTTCTTTACGTACTTTGTTTGCCATTTCGGCGATTTTGATAGCTCCTTCGGCAGCAGCGAAAGACTCGTGTCCTGCCAAAAACGCGAAGCATTTGGTTTCTTCGCGAAGCAAACGGGCAGCCAGGTTACCGTGTCCGATACCTACGTTGCGGTCGTCGGCTACAGAACCGGCAATACAGAATGCCTGTAAGCCTTCGCCAATAGCTTCGGCGGCATCGGCAGCGTTTTTAGCACCTTTTTTAATAGCGATAGCGGCGCCTACTACATACGCCCATTTTGCGTTTTCGAAACAGATTGGTTGTGTTTCTTCGCAGATCTGATATGGATCAATACCTTTTGCGTTGCAGATGTCTTCTGCTTCTGATATATCTTTGATGCCGTAGCCGTTCAATACTTTTACAATATTTTTCTCACGACGGTCTTGTGACTCAAACTTGATTTCTCTTTTCATTTTAATTTAGAATTTAGAATTTAGAATTTAGAATTATTGTTTTCTTTTGTGGATTTAATAATAGAAGTAAGGATTTTGAGCAATTCTTCACAGTCGGTATGGATGCTTTT
>JAVBUB010000113.1:0-10319 GCA_031555675.1 Paludibacteraceae bacterium
ATGTAATTTCCGGAAAGGATCCCTTCCAAATTGTTTGATATGTTTCTCCAAGTGATTTTCGAGACAAAAAACTTGCCGGTGTAGCAGATGGCAAAAAGGCCTTTTGCAAATCGCCTTTTCCCGCTTGTTCGTATATAGAAAAACCAAGCAACTCCAACACAGCCAAACGGCCGGCCAAACTTTCGGAAACACCTTTCATTAACAAAAATTGCTGTGATCCGGTAAGCCACACTTGTCCGAATTGACTACTAGCATCAACCAACATTTTTATATGACTAAAAAGTTCCGGTGCGTACTGAATTTCATCTATTAAAATCGGTAACTTATTTGCTTGAAAAAACAAGTATGCATCTTCTTTTGCCATTTTCAGAGACAAAACATCATCAAGCGTTATGTATGTTCTTTCGGGATCGGCCATATTTTTTAAAACCGTAGTTTTTCCAACTTGCCGCATTCCCGTAAGCAACAAAACTTTAAAGTTCTTATCTACCTTCTTGATAAGACCTTCTATTGTTCTATTTTTCAACATAATTATTTATATTTTATGCAAATTTGCAGTTGAATTGCAAATTTGCATAAAATATTTTACTATTGCAAGTTTCAGCAACTCATTTTACTGTTTTTTCATTAAAAGCAAATGGCTAACGTACCTGAGACATTACAATAACAGCCGCTTCAACCTGCCCGCCCAAGGGTGGGTTATTTTTTTTCAGGCGTATTTCGGCTTTATTTACTTGAGGAAAGTGTTGCATGATAGCTCGCAATATACGGCCGGCCACATGTTCGATAAGTTTGGACTGGATTTGCATTTCCGCTTTTACTGCATCATACACTAATTGGTAATTGATGGTATCGTTTAAATCGTCTGTTTCCGAAGCTTTCTGCAAATCAAGATCAAGCGTCAGGGTTACAATAAACGTATTCCCTACCTTGTTTTCTTCGGAAAAAACTCCATGAAAAGCATGGAAAATAATATTTTCGAGGATAAGCTGAGACATAGTAAATTAACAATTAACAATTAACAATGAATAATTACTTTCCATTGTTAATTGTTAATTGTTCATTATTAATTTATTAAAGGTTCCATTCAAAGCCATCTTTGGTATCTTTGATCTGGAAGCCGAATTCAGTTAATTGATTTCTGATGTTGTCACTGGTTGTCCAATCTTTATTGGCTTTGGCTTGTAAGCGCATTTCAAGCAACAAATCTATCGCTTTCTTATAGGCTTCGTAATTTCCTCCTGTTGCTTCCGATTGAGTTTGTAATCCCATTAAATCTTCTACAAAAAGCTTAAACATATCCTTAAGCGCTTGCAGATCGGCAGCAGATATTGTTGCTTTTCCATCGGCAATGGAATTGATTGTTTTTACGGCTTCAAACAAATAAGAAATAACAATCGGGGTATTCAAATCATCCAGCAATGCTTCTTCGCATTTCACTTCCAGGCGTTGAATTTCTTCTGTGAGATTATTATTTGCGTCTGCACCCGGTTGTAGTTTCAGCAAACGGGCATATCCTTCCATCAGTCTTTCTAGTCCTTTTTCGGAAGCCATGAGGGCTTCGTTACTGAAATCGACCGTACTTCTGTAATGTGCCTGCAAAATAAAAAAACGGATGGTCATGGGCGAGTAAGCTTGCGTAAGCATCGGATGGCTTCCGGTAAAAAATTCGTCGAGTGTAATAAAGTTACCCAAAGATTTTCCCATTTTTTTACCATTAATGGTAATCATGTTATTGTGCATCCAATAGCGTACACATTCTTTTCCGGTAGCTCCTACCGATTGGGCTATTTCGCATTCGTGGTGCGGAAAAAGTAAATCCATGCCACCACCATGAATATCAAACTGCTCTCCCAGATATTTGGTTCCCATGGCCGAGCACTCCATATGCCAGCCCGGAAATCCGTCGCTCCAAGGGGAAGGCCAGCGCATAATATGTTCGGGCGAAGCCTTTTTCCATAACGCAAAATCGAAACTGTTCTTTTTTTCTTCCTGTCCATCGAGTTCACGGGTTGTTTCGAGTAACTCGTCGATATTACGACCGGATAATTTTCCGTAATTATATTGTTCATTGTATTTTTCTACGTCAAAATAAACGGAACCATTGCTTACATATGCCCAACCATTGTCCAATATGCGTTTGATAAACTCTATCTGTTCAATAATGTGCCCTGATGCTTGTGGTTCAATACTCGGTGGAAGCACATTGAGCAATTCCATAGTTTTATGATAGCGGTTCATATAATATTGTACCACCTCCATAGGCTCCAAACGTTCCAAACGGGCCTTTTTAGCTATTTTATCTTCACCGCTATCCGCATCATTTTCCAAATGCCCCACATCCGTAATATTACGTACATAGCGGACTTTATATCCTAAATACTTTAATGTACGGAAAAGAATATCGAATGTAATAGCAGGACGGGCATGTCCTAAATGAGCATCACCATAAACCGTAGGACCACACACATACATTCCCACAAAAGGAGAATGAAGGGGCACGAACAGTTCCTTTTTACGATCGAGCGTATTATAAATAGTCAGTCTGTTTTCCATTTTTTAAAATTGAACCACAAAGATAGTTTTTTTATCTCTTATGAGGTTATTTTAATTTGTAAGAAATACCAATAGTATAAAATATTTATAGAAATTCTATTTTAAGATTCTATTTATTATATATGTGAATTTGGAGTTGAATGCTGAAACAAAAAAAGGAAAAATATCGTCCCTACGATGCTCGGTTAGTCTCGTCACGGACTAAATATTGGTAAAAAATCAAGCGAAAGTCATATCTTAAGTCCCAGCAAAACATGATATTGTATTAAATTTTCAACTCCTGGTTCGCATTATATATAAAATTATAAATAATAGATATTCTCTTCTCTTTAATAAGACATCAATTTGACGGAGAACAAAAATTAACTAAAGAATTGGTATTAAAATTTAAAAAACTTTAAGAAACAGTTGATTTTCAGTCTTGAATTTCGAAACAAGGTTATCAATCAATAGAATTACACTACAAAAAGACACTTTTTTATCTATTAAAAAGACAAAATAATACTAAAAAAGACAAAAATGAATCATTCGTAAACAAAATACAAACATTTAACAATTTATTATTATTTGTTTGAATATTTTAAAGATTATTTCCTATACTTTTGCTTCAGACATCACAAGTTACTAAACTCACATAGAACACATTATGAGAACTAAACTATTTTTCATTACAGCCTGTCTTCTTGGAGCACTGCATGTATACGGACAGGAAATCAGTATCAGCGATGGCAGATCTTTTAACCCAAAACAATTAAAACAAGGTACATTGGCTCAGGTTAAAGACATTACTATTACCGGAGCATGGAATAATAACGACCTGGATTTATTGAAAAAAGCATTGCAATCAGATGCAAAAAACACAAATTTGCAGGGCATAGATATGAGTAAAATGATATTGACCGAAGATATTACAGACGGCATGTCGTATTTATTTCAAAATTGCATTGCATTGGAAGGAATTACATTACCTAATATCGAAATTTCAGTTATAGTGAACTTCGAAGGTACTTTTAAATCTTGCAGTGAATTAAAAGCAATTATCAACTTACATAATTTTACCAAAGTAAATAATTTCAACTATGCTTTTCAGGATTGTCATCAGTTAAAGTTCATATATTTACCTCAAGGATCTGACAGACCGGTTAATTTTAATTTAGCTTTTGAGAATTGCAATAATCTTCATTTCATTTATAATCTCGATTTGTTCGACACAAACAATACTGCTAATCTAACATCATATTTAAAAAAATAATAATTGAGTTTAACAATGCTTTCAATTAAGCAAAAGCGAGTGTAAAATTTTCTTTACACTCGCTTTTATTTTTGAACCTACTTACTAACATATTATTAAAATTCAGCACTTTTGGGTGTGCGGGGAAATGGAATTACATCGCGGATATTGGCCATTCCGGTAACAAACAACAGCAAGCGTTCGAAACCTAAGCCGAACCCGGAGTGAGGAGCTGTTCCGAAACGGCGGGTATCCATATACCACCAGATATCTTTTTCTGGAACACCCATCTCCTGAGCGCGCATTCTCAGCTTTTCATAGTCTTCTTCGCGTTGCGAGCCTCCGATAATTTCGCCGATTTTGGGGAATAGTACATCCATGGCGCGAACGGTTTTACCGTCTTCGTTTTGTTTCATGTAGAACGATTTGATTTCTTTCGGATAATCGGTCAGTATAACCGGTTTTTTGAAGTGTTGTTCTACCAGATAGCGTTCGTGTTCGGATTGCAAATCTGTTCCCCAGGATACACGGAATTCAAATTTTTGTCCTTTAGAAACAGCTTCTTCCAATATTTTAATTCCTTCGGTATAGGTAAGGCGTTTGAAATCGTTTTCAAGAACAAATTGCAATCTTTCGAGCAATTCCTTATCATACATTTCTGCCAGAAACTTCAAATCATCCATGCAGTTATCCAGCGCCCATTTGATACAATATTTAATGAATTCTTCGGCCAAATCCATGTTGTCTTCTATTTCATAGAAAGCCATTTCGGGTTCTATCATCCAGAACTCGGCCAGGTGGCGGGGTGTATTGGAATTTTCGGCACGGAAAGTAGGGCCAAAAGTATAAATTTCGCCCAAAGCCATAGCCGCCAATTCTCCTTCCAACTGTCCGGAAACAGTAAGGCTGGCTTGTTTACCAAAGAAATCGTTGCTATAATCAATAGAACCGTTTTCGTCTTTTTTAAGGTCATACAGATTCATAGTGGTTACCTGAAACATTTGCCCGGCACCTTCGCAATCAGAAGCCGTAATGATAGGTGTATGCACATACACAAATCCTTTTTCATGAAAAAAGCGGTGAATGGCCATCGCCATGTGATGGCGAACGCGGTATATGGCGCCAAACGTATTCGTGCGTGGGCGTAAATGAGCTATGTCGCGCAAAAACTCGAGGGTATGTCCTTTTTTCTGCAACGGATAAGTTTCGGGATCAGCAGTACCATATACTTCTATATCTTCGGCTTGTATTTCAACGTTTTGTCCTTGTCCTTGCGACTCAACCAAGGTTCCGGTTACGGCAATACAGGCTCCGGTGGTAATCAACTTGAGCATATCTTCCTGAAATGCGGCCAAATCTACTACCACTTGTATATTATTAATCGTTGATCCGTCATTTAAAGCAATGAAATTTACGTTTTTATTACCACGACGGGTACGTACCCATCCTTTTATCAAGATTTTTACTCCTGTTTCTTTTTGCTTTAATGCATCAACAATTTTAGTCCTTTTCATAAACGTACGTATTTATAGTAAAACAGAAAATTTTGCGTGTAAACTTTTTCGAACTGCAAAAATAATTAAAAGTAGACAGATAACACAGAGAAACACAATTTTTGTTTTCTGTAAATAAAAATCGAATAGGTTTATATCGAAAAACTTGTTCTTCGTAATTCATTTTTCGTTATAAATCACTACCTTTGCAGCCTAATTTTTTTATATGAAACAACAAATCAGAAATATTGCGATTATCGCTCACGTAGACCATGGCAAAACCACCTTGGTGGATAAGATGTTATTGGCCGGGAAATTATTCCGCGAAAACGAGCATCAAGGGGAATTGGTTATGGATAATAACGATCTTGAGCGCGAAAGAGGAATCACTATTTTATCCAAAAACGTATCTATTAATTATAAAGACGTAAAAATAAATGTTATTGATACGCCTGGTCACGCCGACTTTGGTGGTGAAGTAGAACGCGTGTTGAATATGGCCGACGGTGTATTATTGCTGGTAGACGCTTTTGAAGGCCCTATGCCTCAAACCCGTTTTGTACTACAAAAAGCTATTCAATTAGGATTAAAACCTATTGTCGTAATTAATAAAGTAGACAAACCCAACTGCCGTCCTGAAATTGTACAGGAAGAGGTATTCGACCTGATGTTTAGCTTAGATGCCACAGAAGAACAATTGGATTTTCCTACGGTTTACGGATCGGCCAAGCAAAACTGGATGTCTGACGACTGGAAAAACAAAACCGAAGATATTACTCCTTTATTGGATGCTATTATTAAATATATTCCTGCACCGGAAATTCTGGAAGGTACTCCGCAAATGCTGATTACTTCACTGGATTATTCTTCTTATATAGGCCGTATTGCCGTAGGAAGAATACACAGAGGAGAACTCAAAGAAGGTATGGATGTGGCTTTGGTTAAAAGGGACAGATCGATCATCAAATCAAGGATAAAAGAACTACATACTTTCGAAGGGCTTGGACGTAAAAAAGTAGGCTCGGTAAAATCGGGTGATATTTGTGCCCTTATCGGTATCGAAGGTTTTGAAATTGGTGATAGCATTTGCGATATCAATAATCCTGAACCACTTAATCCTATTGCCATTGATGAACCAACCATGAGTATGGTGTTTACGATTAATGATTCTCCATTTTTTGGTAAAGACGGTAAATATGTTACTTCACGTCATGTTCACGATCGTTTAATAAAAGAATTGGATAAAAATCTGGCATTGAGGGTCGAAAAAAGTCCTGATTCTGATATCTGGAACGTATTCGGACGTGGCGTACTGCACTTGTCGGTACTGATCGAAACTATGCGTCGCGAGGGGTATGAATTGCAGGTAGGACAGCCTCAGGTTATTTTCAAGGAAATAGATGGAGAACGTAATGAGCCTGTAGAACAGCTTACAATTAACGTTCCCGAAGAATCTTCCGGTAAAATCATAGAAATGGTAGCTGTTCGTAAAGGTGAAATGAAACAAATGGAGCGTAAAGGAGAAAGAATCCATCTTGAATTTGAAATTCCTTCGCGTGGTATTATCGGGCTTCGTACTAATGTATTAACGGCATCTGCAGGAGAAGCAGTTATGGCGCACCGGTTTCTCGAATATCAGCCCTACAAGGGAAATATAGATAAAAGGAATAATGGCTCCATCATTGCCATGGAAAGTGGTACTGCTTATGCTTACGCGATAGATAAACTACAAGACCGGGGACGTTTTTTTATATTCCCGCAGGATGAGATATATGCCGGACAGGTTGTTGGCGAAAATACCAAAGAGGGCGATATGGTGGTAAACGTAACAAAATCTAAAAAGCTAACCAACATGCGTGCTTCGGGTGCCGATGATAAGGCGAGAATTATTCCGCCGGTCGTATTCAGCTTGGAAGAAGCATTGGAATATATCAAAGAAGATGAGTATGTTGAGATAACACCGAACGCTATGCGCATGCGTAAAATCTTGCTGGATGAGAACGATAGAAAAAGAGCAAAAAAATAGTTTTTTCCGATTAAACGATTTACATTTGTCGTAGTCTAATAGGATATTAAAACATATCAAACATGAAATGAACATTTATATTTATAGTAAAATATAGATAATGAAAATGTGAATTTTATACGATCTTAATGTGAAAAACTAAATATTTACGTATGAAAAAAACAATCATCTTATTGCCTTTTCTTCTATTGTTTTGCATGTGTGGCAACGCGCAGTTAAAAGATCCGCAGCAAACCCTACCCAAGGATAACACAAAGAAGAATGTCATCATGATTGACAAAGAAGGCTTTTTGAAAAATGTATATAATTTCGAAAAAAATCCTAATAAGTGGGTCTATGAAGGTACTTTACCTTGCATTGTAGATTTTTATGCAGACTGGTGTGGACCTTGCCGTATGATTGCGCCTATTATGGAAGAACTCGCCACAGAGTACAAGGGCAAAATCGTTATTTATAAAGTAGATACGCAAAAATCTCCTGAATTATCGCAAATATTTAGTATCAGAAGTATTCCGACTTTATTCTTTTGCCCCATGGGAGAACAGGCTCAAGCCGTTCAGGGAGCTTTACCCAAAGAGCAGTTTAAACAGTTAATCGAAACTGTGTTATTAAAGAACGAACAAGCGAAAAAATAAGATTACAGACATAAAAAGAAGAATGCCCGGAAGTTGAAAAATACTTTCGGGCATTTTTTGTTTGGTAGCTATTCGTCGGACGATTTAGAGTCGGGTAAGGAATAAAATAATTGGTATAGATGTAATTTATTGTCGGGGTAACGTTGGGTTCCCCGACAATAGGCTAGACTTAATTCACTGGAGTTCCTGACTTTGTATGCAGAGAGAGAGTTAAGATATAATAATTTTACATTTTACAAATTGGATATAAATCCTAAGATTTTTAAACGAAACTTAAAAATGAGCTTTAAGGTTCAACAAAAAGGGGATAAAATTTGTTTACATTATAATTAATTATTGGAAAACAAATTAAACATAAACATAATGGAAAGAAAAATGTCAAGCTTAGTACAAGCGTTAGCCGAATGTCATGCCGCTTGCAATCATTGTTTTAACTCATGTCTCGAAGAAAAAGACGTACATATGATGACCAATTGTATCAAACAAGACAAAGAATGCGCCGAAGTGTGTATTATGGCATCTTCTTTGGTGGCTTCAAACAGCGGGCTTACTAAAGAGATTCTTCATCTTTGTATTTCGGCTTGCGAAATGTGCGCCAACGAATGTAAAAAACACCATTACGATCATTGTCAGGAATGCGCAAAGGCATGTAGTGAGTGTGCCGAAGCATGTAGGGCATATGCATAAATATTTATCAATACACATTCACTTAAAAATAAAAAATCGAATGATTGTTTATTTGAATTTATTTTTTATTTTTGCAAATAAAATATATTAATCAAGAAAAAATAATTTTACTTTTTTCTATTTTACTCTGTATTCAAACTCAAATTTCCAGACAAATAAAATACGAGTCAGACAATTCCTTGCATTTATATCATGGAGCAAACGGAGGTTGATATATATATATATATATGAATGGTAATCAGAGAATTACATTTGGCGACCAAACTAATTATCGCATTGAATATTGGGATTGGAAAGAAACCTAATTACAAACTTGACGTACAAGGAGATATTACTACTTACGGCACATTGAGAGAGTGGCATCAGATATTCGATTTAAAACTACCATACAATCACTCACAAAATCAATGGATCAGCTACGACAAATATCTCCCATTTCTTTCGTTCCAAAGATGAAAGATACCATTTGTTATAAAGACTTATCAGAAAAAGTTCATTTTAAAACAAAGAAGCAATTATTAAAAAGACAAAAAAACCGAAAACTTGGTTTTTCAGCACAAAAAATTCAGAAAGTGTTTCCGGAATTAGTAAGTACCGATAAGAATGACTATTTAAATGTAGATTACATTGGATTAATTCCGGTTGTAGTAGAAGCTTTAAAAGAACAACAAGTACAGATCAAGAAACAACAGATTCAAATAGAAGAACAGAAATAAATAATTAATTAATTGATCAAAACATATTAAAGGATAATTTTACAAAAAATGATTTTTTTTCCAAATAAAAACAAAATTAGATACAGATGAGATTCCTTTGTTAATGTAAAATAGCCCAAATCCCTTCAATACACAAGCAGAGATCGGTTATTATATTTCGGAAAGTATACAGAATGCTAACTTATATGTGTATGATATGACCAGCATACAAAAAATAAGTATATCCATTAGACATTATATACAATAAGCGTTGAGATATATGATTATCAGCAAGTTACAAGTAGATATTTTCAAATTACTCATTTTTAGTACATTAAAAAACAATACATTTCATAAGTAACTGATAATCATCTAAAATAAACTCTTATTCAATATAAACTATATTAAAGAAAAAGAAAGAAACTCAGTAACTATACAAGCTTCCGCATTAAAAGCCGGAACTTATTTTTATATTCTCGTTTGGGACGGTAAACCCGTGGATACGAAACAGATGATATTGACAAAATAAAGATTTAAGCTATATAAAATGAAAAAGTTAATCATATTATTCTCAATTGTGCTTTCTTGCGCCAGCGTTATGTCGCAACAAGAATGGGCACCGACCGGAAGTCGATGGTACTACAATAAACCAAGTTCCTCCGACAATACCTATGTTTTGATAGAATCTGTACGCGATTCTGTTATACAAGGAAAAGATGTCCGAATATTGGAGGTTAAGTTAAATGGAATAAATTTAGTCAGCCTGGAGTATGTATACCAAGAAGAAGAAAGTCTGTTTTATTACAATAAGAATGACGAAGAATTCCATCTTCTCTATAATTTTGCAGCCAATAAGGACGATGTAGTTGTTGTATATGAAAATGAATTTCAACCAACCAAAGCATTTTTTTCTTCCAACAACACCCTGCCGTCATTTAAATACAAAATAACAGATGTAGATGATGTTGTTATCAATGAAAAAACAATAAAAAGACA
>JAVBUB010000095.1:0-9093 GCA_031555675.1 Paludibacteraceae bacterium
CCGAAACTAAAAATTATAGCCAGGGGAACCGCTATAAAAATAATTGGCGAAGAAAGTGAAGTCAATATTTTTGAGCAAAAAATCAATAAAATAATTCAATACGTGGCTGAATTTAATCAACTGAATCAGGAAACTATTATTGATATCATCAAAGGGAAAGCGCCGTTGGAAATCAAAGCGGATCATTTGATTCTGCATGGTGTCAATGGAAAATCTATTGTTGCACGCACTCCCAATCAACAAAAACTGGTTAAAGAGTTTGAAAAAAACGATATGCTTTTTGCTATTGGTCCTGCCGGATCGGGAAAAACTTATACAGCTATTGCGTTAGCTGTAAAAGCATTGAAAAATAAGAGTGTAAGAAAAATCATCTTGAGCCGTCCGGCAGTAGAAGCAGGAGAAAAACTGGGATTCTTGCCCGGCGATATGAAAGAAAAGATAGATCCGTATTTGCAACCGTTGTATGATGCGCTGGAAGATATGATTCCACCGTTAAAACTGAAAGAGTATATAGAACGAGGCACTATACAAATAGCTCCTCTGGCTTTTATGCGTGGACGTACCTTAAACGATGCCGTTGTGATTTTGGATGAAGCGCAAAACACAACTACGCACCAGATTAAAATGTTTTTGACTCGTATGGGCATCAATACCAAAATGATTATTACAGGAGATATTACTCAAATTGACTTGCCTATTAATCAGAAATCCGGATTAATTGATGCTTTACAGGTATTGAAAACAATAAAGGGAATATCAAAAATAGAATTTACGGTTAAAGATATTGTTAGGCATAAGTTGGTAAAAAGGATTGTGGAGGCATATGCTAAGAGGGAGAAGAAAGAGGATAAAAATGCTAAATTGATTTCTAAAATTGATATTGATCCGGTGCTAAAATAGCCAACTCAAAGGAAAGAATTGGCTGAAATAATTAATAACCAATAAGGTTGTAACAATGAAAACAACTGAATTAAAAATCGGCGACAGCCAGATAATCATATATCAAGCACCTGACGGAAAAACCAATCTGGACGTAAGATTGGAAAAAGAAACTGTCTGGCTTAACAGACAGCAAATAGCAGAATTATTTAATAGGGATATTAAAACAATAGGTAAGCATATTATTAATGCACAGAAAGAGGAATTGGCTAATTTACCAGTTGTCGCAAAATTTGCGACAACTGCTACTGATGGAAAAACCTACCAAGTAGAATATTACAATCTCGATATAATTATTTCCATTGGTTACCGTGTAAAATCACAACAAGGAGTACAATTTCGTATTTGGGCCAATCGTATCTTAAAAGAATTCTTAATAAAAGGCTATGCCATAAAACAAAACATACAACTTCAGCAATATCAAGATTTAAAAAATACAGTAAAACTCTTGTCAAATGTTCTTGAATGCAAAGAACTAACAGCTGATGAAGCCACTGGACTACTGCAAGTACTAACTGATTATTCTTATGGTCTTGACATATTAGACAAATATGATTATCAAACGCTTAATATTGAGGGAACAACAGTTGAAGAAAGATTCCGGGTCACATATGATAGTGCCATGAAACTTATTATCAACTTAAAGAATAAATTTGGAAATAGTAGTTTATTTGGTAACGAAAAAGATGAATCTTTTCATAGTTCTATTGCTACTATTTACCAAACATTTGACGGAAAAGAGCTATACCCAAGTTTAGAAGAAAAAGCGGCAATGCTGCTTTATCTGGTAACCAAGAACTACTCTTTTACCGATGGCAACAAACGTATTGCCGCCCTTTTATTTCTTTGGTTTTTAGATAAAAACGGAATTCTCTATCATACCGATGGATCTATGCGAATCGGCAATAATACACTTGTTGCTCTTACTTTAATGATTGCCGAAAGCCGCACGGAAGAAAAGGATATGATGGTAAAAGTTGTGGTAAATTTGATTAATAAAAATAATTAATATTTAAACATTATAAAAATGAACGCATTAACAAAAACTGATTTCAATTTTCCAAAGCAAAAAAGCTTATACAAAGGAAAAGTACGTGATGTATATAATATCAACGACGAACTGTTGGTAATGGTAGCAACCGACCGTATTTCGGCATTCGATGTGGTGTTGCCTAAAGGTATTCCATACAAAGGACAAATGTTGAACCAGATTGCTGCCAAATTTTTGGATGCAACTGCCGATATTGTCCCCAACTGGAAAATTGCAACTCCGGACCCAATGGTAACGGTTGGCGTGCAATGTAAATCTTTTCCGGTAGAAATGATTGTAAGAGCTTATCTTTGCGGTAGCGCCTGGCGTACATATAAAAGCGGCGTACGTAAAATCTGCGGTGTAAAAATACCCGATGGCATGAAAGAAAACCAACGCTTCCCTACTCCAATTATTACCCCTACTACAAAAGCCGAATTAGGTTTGCACGATGAAGATATTTCAAAAGAAGAAATTTTGGCTCAAGGTTTGGTTTCGAAAGAAGATTATGATATGCTGGAAAAATATACGTTGGCATTATTTCAACGTGGAACTGAAATTGCTGCTAAAAGAGGTTTAATTTTAGTGGATACTAAATATGAATTTGGCAAACGCGACGGAAAAATTTATCTGATCGATGAAATACATACGCCGGATTCTTCACGTTATTTTTATGCCGAAGGTTATGAAGAGTTTTTTGCTAAAGGAGAACCTCAAAAACAACTCTCCAAAGAGTTTGTACGCGAATGGTTGATGGAAAATGGTTTCCAGGGAAAAGAAGGACAAAAAGTTCCTGAAATGACCGATGAGATCGTAAAAAGCATTAGCGAAAGATATATTGAACTTTATGAAAACATTACCGGAGAAAAATTTGAAAGAGCTAATACCGATAATATAAAGGAACGTATAGAAAAGAACATCACAGAATATTTGAAAAACCATTAATAAAAAAGAGGATGTCTCAAAATAGAAATTAAGTCTCTGAGAATTGAGTATTCGCGTTCAGTCTCAGATAGGTATCCGAATACAAAGAGGGTGGAATCACATTGTGAGACACCCTCTTTTTGTGTCTTTATTTCCGGATTTACTTTAAGAAAATAAAGTTATATAGAGTATTGTAGTCTGTTTGAAAATAGGCCTTGGTAAATATATCTTTTGTCATAAAAACAGTACTGACACCACAACCTGCAGGAAATGGATTGCTGTATTTATTGTTGCTGTATGTTGTTTTAAAAAACAAAAAACGAGCCATATCGCTACCTTTCATGAATTGTGTTTGATAAACCAAATAACTTGTTTTTTTACCAGCTGTTAATTTTGTATCGCAAATGTTCTTACATTGAGCTTCTATTTCATTCACAGTATTAGCTGTTCCTTCTTTCAATATTGTGAATTTAGTAGTAGCTACTTTAGTTGGATCTATTTTAGAAACATTATTCATATATTCTTTTTCGTCTATTAAATAATAATCAATAACAACCTGATTAGTCAGATATTGCTCCATAGATTCGCTCATGGTAACGTCCGGATGGTAGCTCAGGAGCATATAATAATTGTTTCCATTACACATAATAGTTCTCACTTCGTATTTTCCAAAATAATTTTGTAAACAATTGATCATGTTCATGTTTTTTTCCCATTTGCCATTATTATTATAATATCCATCGGAACCGTTTATCTCGGCATAAACATTTGAAACTTCAGGGAAAAGGACATTTTCCTGGGCATTGGCCACAGCCAAAGAAAAGGCACAGCATAGTAATAGGAATAATTTTTTCATATAAAATATTTTTATTGATTTTAAAATATAACAAATCAAGAATTATAAAGTTCGTAAATTTGTCTCAAAATAACATTTTATTCGTTTCGTTCCAGAATATAGTCATCCTCAGAACTATTGCCCGTGGTAAAAGACCATGTTATATCAAAATAATTATATTCATTTATAACACCATAAGGAATGGTAATGATATAAGTAGTATTGGGTTTAAAATCATCATGGCGAATAATTAAATTATTTCCTTCGATAACACTAGAAACGTTTTTTACCGAAGGGGATATATTGATATCTAACAATTCTCCAGGAGTAATTTCCTGGTCAAACGTAACCGAAATATCTATATCAACAGGCACATTTGTTGCTGTATCGGCAGGAATAACCATCAGTAATTCAACTGAATAAGTTTTTGAAGCAAATAGGATCAATGATGCGATCAGAATTATTTTTTTCATGTTTGAAATTTGATTCAAGATTTAAAATTTAAGATTAGGAATAATTAAATTTACCATATATTAATAAAACACTTATTCTTGTTTTTTGTTTAAAAAATAACCCCACATTCAAAAATGAATATGGGGTATATTTTTTATAATTTATAATAAGCCGCAAAGCATTGCAGCTCTACTATTTCTTTATTGTCAATGCGATATTGAGTTCTTTTAATTGTTCTTCGTCTACTGTAGACGGCGCATCTATCATCACATCGCGTCCGGAATTATTTTTAGGGAAAGCAATGCAATCACGGATACTATCCAGTCCGGCAAAAAGAGAAACAAACCTGTCTAAACCAAAAGCCAAACCACCATGAGGAGGTGCTCCATATTTAAATGCGTTCATCAGGAATCCAAACTGACGTTGTGCTTTTTCTTTGGTAAAGCCCATCAGTTCGAACATTTTGTTTTGCAGTTCACTGTCGTGTATACGGATAGATCCCCCACCCAACTCTATTCCGTTGATTACCATATCATAGGCATTAGCACGTACTTTTACAGGATCGGAATCGAGCATGTGTACGTCTTCGGGTTTAGGCGATGTAAACGGATGGTGTACGGCATACAGGCGTTGGGTTTCTTCATCGAATTCAAACAAAGGGAAATCTATTACCCAAAGTGGTGAAAATGTATTTTTATCACGGAATCCTAAACGTGAACCCATTTCGAGACGGAGTTCTCCAAGCGCTTTTTGTGTTTTTGCTTTGTTTCCGGCTAATATTAATATTAAATCCCCGGCTTTGGCATTAAACATGCTGCCAATGCGTTGTAAATCTTCGGGAGAATAAAATTTATCGACACTTGATTTGTATGTCCCATCGGCTTCACAACGGATATATACCAATCCAGTGGCGCCTATTTGCGGACGTTTTACAAAATCGGTCAGTTCGTCCAGTTGTTTGCGGGTATAAGCAGCACATCCTTCGGCACAAATACCCCCTACATACTCGGCATTATCAAAAACCACGAAATTACGTCCGGAAACGGCTTCTTTCAATTCCACAAATTTCATTTCAAAGCGGGTATCCGGTTTATCGGATCCATAATATTGCATGGCATCAGCCCAGGTCATACGTGGAAAAGGCTCGGTAAAATCGATATCTTTTACATATTTAAAAAGATGTTTGGCCATTCCTTCAAACATATTGAGTACGTCTTCCTGCTCTACGAAAGACATTTCGCAGTCTATTTGGGTAAATTCAGGCTGGCGGTCGGCACGTAAATCTTCGTCACGGAAGCATTTTACTATCTGGAAGTATTTATCAAAACCGGAAACCATCAGCAATTGCTTGAACGTTTGCGGCGATTGAGGCAAGGCATAAAATTCTCCGGGATTCATACGTGACGGAACTATAAAATCGCGTGCTCCTTCGGGGGTAGAACCGATCAATACGGGTGTTTCTACTTCGAGGAATCCAAGATTATCGAGGTAACGGCGTATTTCGAAAGTCATTTTATGGCGTAATTCCAAATTTTTACGTACCGGAATGCGGCGTAAATCTAGATAACGGTATTTCATGCGGAGATCGTCTCCGCCGTCTGTATTGTCTTCTATGGTAAATGGTGGTACTTCCGATTGGTTCAATATAGTTAACTCCGATACAATTACTTCTATATCTCCTGTCGGAATATTGGCATTTTTATTGGTTCTTTCGGCTACAGTACCTTTTACCTGAATAACAAATTCGCGTCCTAACGAATTGGCTTTTTCACAAAGATCAGCATTGACCTCCTGATTAAACACCAATTGCGTTATTCCATATCTATCACGAAGGTCAACAAAGGTCATCCCGCCCATTTTTCGGTTTTTTTGTACCCAGCCGGCAAGTGTTACCTGTTGGCCTGCATTCGTTAACCTGAGTTCTCCACAAGTTTTTGTCCTAAACATTTTTAAGAGAGTTTTAAAAATTTAATATCGCGCAAAAATACAAATAGTCTGTAGATTATCATTCATTATTTTAAATAAAATAAAAAGTTTACAACTGTACGTAAACTCCTTTTTTGGTTTCAAAAAATTCCTCATTGAAATAATCGCTCAAATTATATAAAGTAGCTATATTCTTAAAAGGCATAACTTCATGAGAAAGTTCACCTCCTTTCAAGCAAATAAGACCATTGGGTAAAGCATTGTGTTGTTCTTTCTTAATATTTTTCTTGACGAGTTTAATTAAATCGGCTAACGGCATTACGGCACGACTTACTACAAAGTCGAATTTTTCTTTTTCTTCTTCAATACGGCAATGTTTGAAACTAACATTTTTGAGCCCTATTGCTTCCGCTACTTCTGTTGCTACTTTTATCTTTTTACCGATGGAATCGACCAAATGAAAGTATACTTCGGGAAACATGATAGCGAGTGGAATACCTGGAAATCCGCCACCGGTACCTACATCAATGATAGTGGTTCCGGGCTTAAATTTAAGAATACGGGCAATGGCCAAAGAATGCAATATATGGCGTTCATAAAGATTCTCAATGTCTTTACGGGAAATAACATTTATCTTACTGTTCCAATCGCTATATAAAGCAAATAAAGCAGCAAATTGCCGCTTTTGTTCTTCCGTTAAATCCGGAAAATATTTTAGAATAATATCCATAAAATTAATATAAATTATCAACCTGGAAAACTATCAACTACTTCTATTGTAAAATCGGGAAAAGAATCGACTATCTGTACTTTAAAGTCAGGGAAAGATTCTACTACCTGCCATTTTCCACACGAATCTGGAAAGGAAGTAACGAATTGTACTTTCAGGTCGGGAAATGAGGTTACATATTTTACTTTAAAATCAGGAAATGAAGTTACAAATTGTACTTTTCCATACAGAGGAATGTTCTTATAGGTACAACCGGATATTTTATCATTTCCGGAAGCCAACATCAGGCCATCAAACTGTTTTTGTTCATTGTTTTGCTTTTCGTCGGATATTTGACTAAAAGAAAGCACCATATTAAACAGCAGGAATAAGAAACATAACAATTTATATTTCATCTGTGTACAAGTTTAAAGTTGATAACCGAATCCTTTTAGTTTTTTATCTTTGTTACGCCAGTCTCTTTCTACTTTCACATATAGCTCAAGATAAACTTTTTTCTCAAAAAATGCTTCAATATCTACCCTGGCTTCCATGCCGATTTTTTTTAGTGATTTTCCTTTATGCCCAATAATGATTCCTTTTTGAGAGTCTCTTTCTACATATATAATGGCATTGATGCGTATCAGGTTTTCGGTTTCTGAAAATTGCTCCACTTCTACTTCTACAGAATATGGTATTTCTTTTTCGTAATTAAGCAGTATTTTCTCCCTGATAATTTCGGTTACAAAGAAACGTGCGGGTTTATCGGTTAACGCATCTTTTTCGAAAAAAGGAGGAGAAACAGGCAATAATTCAAGTACTCTTTTAAATAGGGTATCTATATTGAAATTTTCGGTTGCAGAAACGGGTATAATTTCAGCTTTTGGCAAAATTTCTCTCCATTGTTTTACCAATCCTTCCAATGTCTCCTGATCGGTTAAATCTATTTTATTAATGATCAGAATGACATGGGAATCTGTATATTTTACTTTCTCCAAAAATTCTTCATTTTTAGAAAAAGAATCAATTACATCGGTTACATATAGTAAAATATCGGCATCGGTAAGTGCGGAATTGGAAAATCCCAACATGGATTCCTGCAAACGGTAATGTGGTTTTAATACGCCCGGAGTATCGGAATAAACTATTTGATAATCATCGCCGTTTACGATTCCCATAATACGGTGACGTGTTGTTTGGGCTTTGGAAGTAATGATAGAAATTTTTTCGCCAACCAACTTATTCATAAGGGTGGATTTTCCGACATTCGGGTTACCTACTATGTTTACAAATCCTGCCTTGTGGCTTTGCTGATGTTCGTCGTCCATTTTTAATCAGTAATAATGAATTACAAAGATAAAAAATAATTGAGAATGAAAAATGAAGAATGAAGAATTTTTCCTATTTAGGTTGATATTCATAGGTATTTATTGATATCAGGACATTCTGATAATCAGAAAAATTTTAGAAGATATATATCACGAAACAATATTTATAATAATTTTTCTTTCCATTCAGCTTCTTTAAATCCAACCAAAACTGTGTTTTCCATGACTAATAAAGGTCGTTTTACCATCATACCATCTGAAGCTAATATCTGAAGTAGTTCTTTTTTTGCTAAAACATTTACTTTATCTTTCATGTTTTGATCTTTATAAAGTAAACCGCTGGTATTAAAGAATTTTTTAATAGGTAATCCGCTCCTTTTAATCCAGCCGGATAGTTCTTCGATTGTCGGATTATTTAACTTAATATCCCTGAAATCATATTGAATATGGTTATCGTCAAGCCATTTTCTAGCCTTTTGGCATGTAGTGCATTTAGGATAGCAAATAAATAGATTTTTCATGCTGGTATGATTTAGATTCTCTTATAAAGACACAAAGAACACAAAATAGTGTTCTTTGTTGCCTTATGGCAGTTTATAAATTAATATCTATAATGTTCGGGTTTAAATGGTCCATCTTCCGATACACCAATATAAGCGGCTTGTTCGGGAGTTAACTTGGTTAATTTCACTCCGATTTTCTCCAGATGCAGGCGGGCAACTTCTTCGTCAAGCTTTTTAGGCAAACGGTATACATCAATCTTATAATCATTCATATGTAGTTCCATTTGAGCCAAAGTCTGATTAGTAAATGAGTTACTCATCACAAACGAAGGGTGTCCGGTAGCACAACCCAGGTTTACCAAACGTCCGTCGGCAAGCAATAATACTGAGTGACCATCAGGAAAAATATATTTATCAACCTGCGGTTTAATATTCACAGTTTTGAT
>JAVBUB010000041.1:0-15346 GCA_031555675.1 Paludibacteraceae bacterium
CCTTCCTCACACCTTACGGTGGCAGTCTCATTAGAGTCCTCAGCTTAACCTGTTAGTAACTAATGATAAGGGTTGCGCTCGTTATGGCACTTAAGCCGACACCTCACGGCACGAGCTGACGACAACCATGCAGCACCTACACAGAGGTCATTGCTGACTAACCTGTTTCCAAGTTATTCCTCTGCATTTCAAGCCCGGGTAAGGTTCCTCGCGTATCATCGAATTAAACCACATGTTCCTCCGCTTGTGCGGGCCCCCGTCAATTCCTTTGAGTTTCATTCTTGCGAACGTACTCCCCAGGTGGAATACTTAACGCTTTCGCTGTGTTACTGACTGTATATCGCCAACAACTAGTATTCATCGTTTACTGTGTGGACTACCAGGGTAGCTAATCCTGTTTGATACCCACACTTTCGTGCCTCAGCGTCAGTTACATACCAGTAAGCTGCCTTCGCAATTGGTGTTCTGTGTAATTTCTATGCATTTCACCGCTACACTACACATTCCGCTTACCTCACTTGCACTCAAGACTAACAGTTTCAACGGCAATTTTACAGTTAAGCTGCAAACTTTCACCGCTGACTTATAAGTCCGCCTACGCACCCTTTAAACCCAATAAATCCGGATAACGCTTGGATCCTCCGTATTACCGCGGCTGCTGGCACGGAGTTAGCCGATCCTTATTCGTAAAGTACATACAATAGACTACACGTAATCTTTTTTATTCCCTTACAAAAGAAGTTTACAATCCATAGGACATTCTTCCTTCACGCGACTTGGCTGGTTCAGGCTCGCGCCCATTGACCAATATTCCTCACTGCTGCCTCCCGTAGGAGTCTGGTCCGTGTCTCAGTACCAGTGTGGGGGACCTTCCTCTCAGAACCCCTAAACATCGTTGCCTTGGTAAGCCGTTACCTTACCAACTAGCTAATGTTACGCATGCCCATCATTTACCAATAAATCTTTAAGTATCTCTCCATGCAGAGAAATAATACCATCGGGTATTAGACCGACTTTCGCCGGATTATCCCCGTGTAAATGGCAGGTTGCATACGTGTTACTCACCCGTGCGCCGGTCGCCACCAAAAGTATTGCTACTTCTTATGCTGCCCCTCGACTTGCATGTGTTAGGCCTGTCGCTAGCGTTCATCCTGAGCCAGGATCAAACTCTTCGTTGTATAAATTATTTTTATGCTGCTCAAGATAAATCCGTAAATTTTGAAAATTGAACGGTTTTACATTTCATTCCCTATTCTTTACTACATTTTTGTATCTAAATAATTATTCCAAAGATCTATCGCTTGGCATCCCAATCTCTCCACGCATAACACTGCGTTGATTTCTGTGATCAAAATTTTTCAAGACTTTTTTTGTGCTAATAAAAACCTTTCAGCTTCTCTTAACGATTCAGACTCACTTGCCTGAAACCCTCTCTCGTTTTGGGATTGCAAAGTAACAACCCTTTTTTCTTTTATCCAAATCTTTTGCAAAGTTTTTTTGAACTTTTTGCAAAGTTTTTTGTTGGTTGCTATTTTTCAGTACTTTAAAGACATCACTGCTCTACTTTTACGCTTCACAATTCTGCTTATCTCCAAAAGCGGATGCAAAGGTAAATACTTTTTTATTATCTCCAAATTATTATAGCCATTTTTTTTGAAAAAATTATACATTAGTTATATAAATATTGATTTTCAAATGTTTAAAACTGTAGATAATAATTTCTATTTTATTGGATTTTAGCCTAACAGAAAATAAAAAGAGATTTTGAGGAATTTGAAACCGTTATTTATATGTATCAAAAAATTATTTGAATCATTTTTTTGGATTATTCTAAAAGATTCAATGGGATTTTTTTAAGTATTTGACCTTACTTTTTATGCTTACTTGCAAAAATATACATAAATAAGCGTTGGTTTGAATAGACAACGCTTGCCCCAAATGGGTTTGATTTTGGTGTTTTTTACATTGACTCATCTTTATGGCTATCTTTGCGGAGATGAATTTTATTTTTTATTCGTTGATTCTATTTGAATCTTTATTTCTTATTAAATAACAACCATTTTACAAAAAAAATCAATCCGAAAATACTCTATAATATTGATTTGAATTATGATGATATATGTATTTAAGTTTTAAGGTATCGTTTTTATTTGATCGTTGGCTGATGCTTATGTAAACGAATCGCTTAATATTTAGGATCAACAGTAAAATCCGGTTGGTAAAATCTTAGAAAATATAGGGTAACGTAAAAAATAAATAGATTTTTTTGGAGTGGCAACATTGAGACTAAAACAATACCATCTGGAACACCATAGGTGTTTCCCTTTGAATAACCCCCGGATTTATCCGGGAGGAAAAAGCGAGATGGCACTGTCAAGAACTCTGTAAGAGTTCTCCAACTTAGAAACAGGCAACTCCTCCGGAGTTAGAAATATCACTTAGGCTTATTTGCCCCAGATAAATCTGGGGGTTATTAACCAGGAAAGTCCTACAGACTTTTATAATACATTGATCCGTTTTTATATTGATCCTGTTTTATGGGGTCAACCGGAAATTTCACTTGAGCCAATATTTATATATATAATGTGTATCAATACGAATCTGGAACTGACCGTAAGTAAAAGCGTAACCTATTTTCGGACCGAAGGCCTAATATAAAATCATCAATCTGCTCTTACATGGCGGAATAATGAAATATTACAAAAAGACAGCGAGTTGCAAAATAAATTTTGCAACTCGCTGAAAAGTCTAATATTCGTCTTATAAACCCGTACAGGCAATAAAGACTATATAATCAAAACTGATTACAATTGTGGACCTGAAGGAATCAAGTCTTTACCTTCTGGTAAGTATTGTTCGAAGTTTTTGATATATTTAGCACCAAGTGATTTTGCTTTTTCTTCCCACTCTGCTTTGTTTGTATAAGTATCGCGAGGGTCAAGGATACCTTCTGACACATTATTCAATGTTTTAGGAGCAACCAAATTCAATACAGGAATATTAACTTTTTCTGCTTTTTCGATAGAACCATCAATGATAGCGTCAATGATAGCACGAGTATCTTTGATAGAGATACGCTTTCCTGTACCATTCCATCCTGTGTTTACTAAATATGCTTTTGCATCGTGTTCTTTCATCTTTTTAGCCAATACACTAGCGTATTGAGTTGGGTGCAATGTCAAGAAAGCTTCACCGAAAGCTGGAGAGAAAGAAGGAACTGGTTCAGTGATACCGCGTTCTGTTCCGGCTAATTTTGATGTATAACCGCAAAGGAAGTGGTATTGTGCTGATTTATCATCCAAGATAGATACTGGAGGCAATACTCCGAAAGCATCTGCAGACAGGTAAATGATTTTTTTAGCGTGTCCTGCTCTTGAAGGAAGAACGATTTTATTGATAAAAGTGATAGGATAAGAAACACGAGTGTTTTCTGTCTTAGATGCTTCTTTAGAGAAGTCTGGAGTTCCGTCAGCTTTAACTGTTACGTTTTCCAACAATGCATCACGACGGATAGCGCGCCAGATATCTGGTTCGTTTTCTTTGCTCAGGTCGATAACTTTTGCATAGCAACCACCTTCGTAGTTGAATACTCCGTTATTATCCCATCCGTGCTCATCGTCACCGATCAAGAAACGTTTTGGATCAGCAGACAAAGTAGTTTTTCCTGTACCTGACAATCCGAAGAATACAGCTACATCTCCATCTTTGCCTACATTGGCAGAGCAGTGCATAGAAGCGATACCGCGCAATGGCAAGTAGTAGTTTTGCATAGCAAACATACCTTTTTTCATTTCGCCACCATACCAGGTACCACCGATGATTTGCATTTTTTCTGTTAAGTTGAACAACACATAAACTTCTGAGTTCAATCCTTGTTCTTTCCAGTTAGGGTTAGTTGTTTTAGAACCGTTGAATACTACGAAATCAGGCTCACCGTAGTTAGCCAATTCATAGTGAGAAGGACGGATAAACATGTTTGTTACAAAGTGAGCTTGCCATGCAACTTCAACGATGAAACGCACTTTCATACGAGTATCTTCGTTTGTTCCGCAGAATGTATCAACTACATATAATTTTTTAGCTGTGTTAAGCTGTTTGATAGTTAAAGCTTTAAGATCATTCCAAACTTCTGTAGTAGTTGGTTGGTTGATTGTACCGTCCCACCAAATAGTGTTTTCAGATACTGAATCTTTTACGATATAACGGTCTTTAGGAGAACGTCCTGTGAATTTACCTGTATCTACAGATACTGCACCTGTGTTGGTTAATGTACCTTTTTCGAATCCTTCGTTTTTTGGATCCATTTCAGCTTGAAAAAGTTCTTCGTAAGATGGGTTGTAAACAACAGGAATGCTGTTTGAAATACCATACTTAGATAAATCTAAATTTGCCATTTTTTTAAAGTTAATTAATTGATTTATAATTATTTTATTATCTCTTCGGGATAGAAAGTTTTTAGAACACGCAAAGTTAGATAAAAAATAGTAACAAACAACAGTCATCAACTATTTTTTTAACAAATATTATACCTTCATGTTTTTTCAGTATAAAAAAATTGTAGTATCTATAAAAGCCTGTTTAAATTTTCCACAAAAGATTTAAACAGGCTCTAAATAGTTTTATTTTGACTTATTCTGAAACAGCCGGTTAAAATTTAATTGGATCTGATCCACTAAATTATCCAGCTGTATTTCTTTTATCTGGACAATAGTTTGATATATATCTGCTATATCAATATCACTTTCGTCTGTTTCGATAAAAAGATGGTCTAATGGAATTATTTGTATAGTTTCGGGTATATGGGTTGCTTTTTCGCCTACTGAAAGGTAACAATCTTGTTTGATCAACTGCATTGCAAGTTCCGGTTTTCCTCTAAAGGCATGAAAAACCACAGGGACAGTAATGTGTAATTCTTTTTTTATAGCAAGAACTTCCTGATAGGATTTTACGCAATGGATGACGAGTGGTTTTCGAATGTTTTCGGCTATCCTGATTTGAGCTTTAAATATTTCGATTTGTTCAGAAAAATTTATTTCACTCAATTTATCCAATCCGGTTTCGCCAATAGCGACAACATTGCTGTAAGTGGCCATTTTTTCTATTTGCCTGAGCAATAATTCCGAATTTTCATCAATATACCAAGGATGTAATCCCACTGAAAAAAGGGAATAAGGATTTTCCAATATTATTTTTTCTGCTTCTTGTGGAAACAAATTAATAATCTCGGTGCATTCCTGATGGTGGGATTGATGGGCGTGAATATTGATGTAGGGTTTCATAAGCAGCTTTATTTATTTTTATCACAAAATGTATAAACAAACGGCCTCATTCCACGGAATTTCATTCTACTTTCCTAGCATACTCATCGGCCTCTTTGATCAATTCGCGATAGGTTTTACCTTCGAGTGGTTCTCCGGTTATCTTACATTTAATAATGTAGCTGGATAGGTTCATCAGGTCGTCTTTGTATACTTTATCTCTTGCTACAAGCACTTCAATATCTTCCTGCAATGTTTCTTCGTTATATGGTCTGTCCAATGGATTACTGCAGGCCACAAACACGAGAAGCGTAGCGGCAATAATTCCTTTGATAATCGTTTTTTTCATAAGTATGTTTTTAAAAAGTTATTTCTGCCCGCTCATCTGTACAGTTCCGGTTATGGGATCAAACAGAATGGAAGCGTTATTTTTTTCTATAAAATTGACTGGAAGTGATACTGTAGTACCAAACTGCGCTATAGGTATATTTTGTTGATAAAATACTTTTTCCTTGGTATAAATCTCTACATTTATATTCTCAGGCACACAATAATAAAATCCGTTTTTTACATTGGCTTTTGCAGGTAAAGCTTGTGTAGCGATAGTTTTTTCTGCTGATTGCAAGGAAATATAACATGGTTCTCCTTTCTTATTATCGGCAGTAAAACCGTTTGAAGGAGAAAAATAGAATAAAGGGTCTCCTTTTGTTTTTTTCGCCGGAACTAGTTCCAATGTTTTATATTCGGTTACGGTAATACTTTTCCCTTTAAAAAGTTCCATAATATTATTTTCTTTCCTTTTCAATTCATCCAACATGAGCTGAAATGTAGGTGCATCGGCCGGAATATTATCAACAAAACCAGACAGCAAGTCCATTTGGGTTTCTCTTATTTTATATATTTGAGTAGTAGCTAAGGTTACCTGTTCATCAAAATCGGCGGCAAAAAACTCTTCCGGTAAATCGCTTTTATTAAAAGATAACGCAGGTGTTTCGTCTCCTTTGGGAGTAGTGGTTTTTTCTTTGGAGGGAATATTTGCCAACGACGCGTTTACCGCCAGAATAACTCCATTTTCATTTAGTTGAATCAAATTGGCCTTGGAATTGGCTGCGGCAGTAACTTTATATGATTTGGATGGGTCTGCAAATCCTTGTGTTGACGCTTTTACACCGGCAATTTCGTATTTGGCATTGTCGTTAAAAATAACCTCACTGTCATCCAATCCAAATTGTTTATTGGCTTGTTTGGCAAAGGGTCCTGCCTTTTCAATGGTTTTTTTGATCTCTACCTGAATTTTTAAGCCTGTTTTAGGCAAAGAATAAATAAGTGAATTAGGAGTTTTATTAGCCGGAGTTACTAATTCTACATTTTGTTGGGCATATAAACTTCCGCTAAGGAATAATCCTGCAATTATCAGTTGTTTTTTCATGATTGTAGATGAGTTTGTTGATTTGTTAATTCGTTTATCTATTGATTTTCTATTCTATCCTTAGTTCTTCTATAATATCTCCGGCAATCATCCCGGCTTGGGAGTGTTTCAACGCAGCTTGGTCTCCTGCTCTACCGTGAAAATAAGTTCCAAGTACAGCGGCTTCCAGCGGAGCGTATTGCTGGGCAAGCAAACCTGTTATAATTCCGCATAAAACATCACCACTTCCGGCAGTAGCCATGCCCGGATTTCCGGTGCTATTGAATCTGCAAGAACCATCGGGAGCAACTATAACACTATAAGCCCCTTTAATGATTACATATACATTATATTCGGATGCAAAAGAAATAGTTTTTTTTATTCTGTCAAAACTGTTGGCCGAATATCCTATTAATCTTTCTAATTCTTTGGGATGGGGTGTAAAAATACTACCGGGAGGAATGAGTTTCAGCATGTCTTTATCTTTGTTTTCGGATAATATATTCAACGCATCGGCGTCGAATACTACCGGTATTTCCAATTGTTTCAGCAGTTTGCGGAAGGCAGAAATTGTTTTCGGCTCTTTTTGCAAACCTACGCCTATACCAACAGCATTATAAGGGGTTATATCTAAAGTACCGGTAAAATACTTTATATTTTCGTCTACAGTTACCATGGCTTCGGGAACAGATATCTGCATAATATCATAGCCACAGGCGGGAATATGAGTTGTTAATAATCCTACCCCCGATCTCATGCAGGCACGGGATGCCAATACTGCCGCCCCTATTTTTCCTTTGCTGCCACCAATGATAAGAGCGTGCCCGTATGTGCCTTTGTGCGAAAACTTCTTTCTTTTTATTACTTGGACTTTTACATCATCTTTTTCTGTCAGATAAAAATCGGTTGATGTCGCCTCTATGGCTGCCGGATGCAAACCGATGTCCAACACTTGCCATTCGCCTACAAATGCCTCGTTTTCGGGAAACAGAAAAGCAAGCTTCGGAAACTGAAATGTCAACGTATAATCGGCACAAATAATGTTTTCTTTTATGTTTTCGCTGTTATCTTCGCCCAATAGCCCCGAAGGAATATCTATAGCAAAAACCGTGGTGTCAAAACTATTGATATATTTTACAACCTCTGCGTAAAATCCGGTTAGCGGCCTGTTTAAGCCGGATCCGAAAAGGCCATCAATCACGTAATCTGAAGATGATAACCCCGGCAGGTCTTCTATTTTGGTTATTTCTGTCAAAGAACGGGGATAAACATCCTGAAATATTCTTTTCGCTTCTTTGCAATCCGCGGATAATTCCCGCTGATGCTGACAACAATATACATGGGCGTTCTTTCCGTTTCGGATTAATTCCAACGCGACAAAAAACGCATCTCCGCCATTATTGCCGTTTCCTGCAAAAATTTTAAATATATTTGTTTCCGACGGAATATAAGTAAGCATTTTCAGATAAAACTCATGAGCTGCTCTTTTCATCAGATTAATAGACAAAATGGGCTCGTTTTCTATGGTAAAGCGATCGATTTGAGCGATATCGGATGTTTTAAATATTTTCATGAATAAAAAAAGTAAACAAGTAGACAAAGTAAACAAGTAAACGAGATGACCATGAAATAGCACAACTCGTTACTAGCACGCTGGTCTACTTTATTGTAAACACAAATATATTTTATTTGTTATATAAAAATGCAAAAGATTTACACATAATTCATATTTTTACGTCGCTTATTTTATTTTATTTACGCGGTTCGCTATAAGGGCGAGTAAAAGAACGCAAGTTACGCAGATTTCGCAAATAATAAATACAAAATTGACTTTCAATAAAGTAAATCATTATATAAATTTACGAACCAACGGTCAATTTAGTTAAATTAGTAAAATTTGTGTCCAAAAAAGCTTTTACCACAGTCTCATAACAATATAAATGACCTTATTTTTTTCAATAATTTAGATATCAATGGACGTCAATTCTACAACAAATTTAAGAAAACATCCTAAAGGCCTGTATCTCCTTTTTGCTACGGAAATGTGGGAACGTTTTAATTACTATGGTATGCGTGCGCTGCTGATCCTTTACCTTACCAAGAGTTATTTGGATGGCGGGCTTGGATTTTCGGAAGAACATGCGACTTTGTTGTATGGTTTCTTTACCGGGTTTGTATATTTTACTCCTTTAATAGGAGGCTGGCTGGCCGACCGCTACATCGGGCAACGAAAAGCGATTACTATCGGTGGAATTATTATGATGTTGGGACAGTTTTGCCTGGCCTCCCAGCAAAGTACTTCTTTTTTATATGCGGGTTTGCTTCTCATTATTATTGGAAACGGATTTTTTAAGCCGAACATTTCGGTGGTGGTAGGAGATTTATACGAAAAGGGAGATCCGCGACGCGACTCCGCTTTTACTATTTTTTATATGGGGGTTAATGTAGGCGCGTTTTTTGCTCCGTTGCTTACCGGATTTCTGGCTGTAAACTACGGTTATCGCTATGGATTTCTGGCCGCAGGAATTGGTATGCTGATAGGATTAATTGTTTACAATACTTTGGGCGACAGGTATCTGGGCGATATAGCCAAAACTCCCGCGGCCCGCAAAGACGGGAGCTCCGGTAATAATTCGACGCCTCTTACCAAAGAAGAAAAAGACAGAACCTGGGTTATTATCATTCTGGTTATATTTTGTACCATTTTTTTCGCGGGATTTGAACAGGCAGGTAGTTCCATGAGCTTGTATACCGATAAGTATATCGACAGGATTGTTTCCGGATTTCAGGTTCCTACAGAATGGTTTCAATCGGTAAATCCATTATTCATTATATTGCTGGCACCTCTTTTTTCCCGTTTATGGTTTAACTTGGGAGTTAAAAACAAAGATCTTACCATACCTAACAAAATGGGAATCGGTATGATTTTACTAGGTCTGGGGTTTGTTATTATGTTGGGCGCTGTAGTACAACGTGGCGGCAACGTTGCCGACGAAACCATAAAAGCTAATTTATGGTTTCTGATTGGCACCTACTTACTGCACACCATGGGTGAACTTTGTCTATCACCCATAGGCTTATCCATGGCTACCAAACTATCTCCTCCAAAACTGGCGTCGTTATTGATGGCCGTATGGTTGCTTACGAGTTTCTTTGCCAATATTGCAGGAGGATTTATCGCTTCATACGTATCAAAAGTAGGAGCGTTTAACATATTTGCCGGGATAGCCGGAATTTCTGTCCTATTCGGAATCGTATTGCTATTTATGAATAAGTGGCTGGTAAAGAAATCGCATGGAGTATTGTAATTCAAGATTTAAAATTCAAGATTCAAGATTGTATATTCAAAAAATAAGTATATTTGTAGAATATTTATACATAGAAACCCAACAAAATATTAATATTTAGGTATGAAAAAATTAAAATTAGCATTTATTATTCTGGTTTCTGCTTTGTTTTTATCTTCCTGCCAAACTTCCCATAATTGCGGATGTTTATCTATGCAAGGATTGACAGAAAATGTGATTGACTGGTTAACAAAATAAAATTCAACTATTTTATATATGAAAAAATTAAGATTGATATTGACTGTTCTTGCTTGCACATTTTTATTAAGTTCTTGTTACTCCAGCAGACATGGAGGTTGTCTTTCGTTAAAATCGGCAGCAAATTCTGTTGTTGAATGGTTGAAAAAATAAAAACGGTCCGTATTCTTTGATATAGAGACAAGGCATGCCTTGTCTCTGACTTTTTATTACCCACCAATAGCGACTCCCTGTTATGATTGATTTAATAACAATACTGGGTCCCACCGCAAGCGGAAAAACCTCATTTGCCGCTTCTTTGGCGTATGCGCTCGACACGGAAATCATCAGTGCGGACTCACGCCAGATATACCGCCAAATGAACCTGGGCACGGGAAAAGACCTGGCCGACTATACGGTTTCGGGGAAATTAATTCCATATCATTTAATTGATATTGCAGAACCTGGATATAAGTACAATGTTTTTGAATACAAACATGGCTTTATCAAGGCTTTTGAACAAATCAAAGCGAAAAGTAAATTACCCATATTGTGCGGTGGAACAGGACTTTATATTGAAGCTGTTTTAAAAGATTATAAACTGTTGGATGTTCCGGAGAATACGGCATTGCGGAAATCTTTGGCAGAAAAGAGTCTACCTGAACTGACTAAAATCCTCAGCACCTATAAAAGCCTTCATAATTGTTCTGATATAGACACCGTGAAACGCGCCATCCGCGCTATCGAAATAGCCGAATATCAAAACAAAAACACCACCATAGAAAATACAATTCCATCTATTAACAGCCTTACCATAGGACTTGATATATCCCGCGAAGACCGACGCAACAGAATTTCCAAACGATTAAGGGAGCGGCTAGAGCAAGGTATGATTGAAGAAGTGGAACAGATAATGAAAATCGGTGTTTCGGCCGAAGATTTGATTTATTACGGACTGGAGTATAAATTTATTACCAATTATATTATAGGCAACCTGACTTACGATGAAATGGTTTCTCAACTGGAAGTAGCCATTCATCAGTTTGCCAAAAGGCAAATGACCTGGTTCCGGGGAATGGAAAAGCGAGGTTTTAATATACATTGGATTAATGCTTTGTTGCCACAAGAAGAGAAGGTAAAAATAGTAAAAAAACTAATGACAAATCAATAGCAGTAAATTGGTAGCAAACAAAAAAAGAAAAAACATGTAAAACCATAACATCAAGTTTTTCATGATTCTCTTTTATTATCACTCAAAAAAATATAAATTTGCAATCTATTTCCCCTCTTAAAAACATAAGAAAATGAGTATAAGCGAGTTAAGCGAACAAGAAATAATACGTCGTCAGAGCTTGGACGAAATGCGGACTATGGGCATTAATCCATACCCGGCCGAAGAATATGTAGTAAGCGCTTATTCTACTGATATAAAAGACAAATTCGACGAAAACGAAAAGCGTGAAGTAACCGTAGCCGGCCGTATTATGAGCCGCCGCATTATGGGAAAAGCTTCGTTTTTGGAATTACAGGATTCCGAAGGACGCATTCAGGTATATATCAACCGCGATGATCTTTGCCCAGGAGAAAATAAAGATGGTTACAATACTGTTTTCAAAAAACTGCTTGATATTGGCGATTTTATCGGAATCAAAGGTTATGTATTCCGTACCCAGATGGGCGAAATAAGCGTACATGCCGAAACATTAACCGTACTTTCCAAATCCATTAAACCACTTCCTATTGTTAAATATAAAGATGGTGTTGCTTATGATGCTTTTGAAGACCCTGAACTACGCTACCGCCAACGTTATGTAGACTTGGTGGTAAACGAAGGGGTAAAAGAAATATTCATCAAACGTACCAAGATTTACAATGCCATGCGTAACTTCTTCAACCAAAGAGGTTATATGGAAGTAGAAACCCCAATACTTCAATCTATTGCGGGAGGTGCTGCGGCACGTCCATTCATCACACATCATAATGCATTGGATATTGACCTGTATTTGAGAATTGCCGACGAATTATATTTAAAACGTCTTATTGTAGGTGGATTTGAAGGTGTTTACGAATTCTCTAAAAATTTCCGCAACGAAGGTATGGACCGTACACACAATCCGGAATTTACTTGTATGGAAATTTATGTAGCCTACAAAGACTACAATTGGATGATGAACTTTTCTGAACAGATGCTCGAAAAAATAGCATTGGAAGTAAATGGCACTACCGAAGTAAAAATAGGAGACAAAACCATCAACTTTAAAGCGCCGTTCAAACGCATTACCATGATTGATTCCATTAAAGAATTTACCGGAATTGATATTAGTGGAATGGACGAAAACCAATTACGCGACGTTTGCAAGAAACTGGGTGTTGAAGCAGACGAAACCATGGGTAAAGGCAAAATGATTGATGAAATCTTCGGCGAAAAATGTGAAGGGAATTATATTCAGCCTACTTTTATTACCGACTATCCTTACGAAATGTCGCCGCTTTGTAAAAGACACCGCAATAATCCGGAACTGACAGAACGTTTCGAGTTAATGGTAAATGGTAAAGAATTGGCCAATGCTTACTCTGAATTAAATGATCCGATAGATCAATTGGAACGTTTCCAGGAACAAATGAGACTGAGCGAAAAAGGCGATGATGAAGCCATGCTTATCGATATGGACTTTGTTCGTTCGCTGGAATATGGCATGCCTCCAACATCCGGTATGGGAATCGGAATGGACAGGCTTACCATGTTAATGACCGGACAAACCACCATACAGGAAGTGCTTTTCTTCCCGCAAATGAAGCCCGAAAAGAAATCCTAAAAAGATAGTCCCGATAAATTTATAGCATTGGGCGTTCCGGCAGAATGGGTTGAACTAATTTATAAATCAGGTGTTTTAACTATAGATGCATTGAAAGGTCTTAATCCGAATAAATTTCATCAGGACATCTGCGGACTGAACAAAAAACTTAAACTAGAACTTAAAAATCCGAGCAAAGAAGAAGTTACAGCTTGGATTTCATCAATAACTGAATAACAGAATAAGAATTATTATTCCATTACTCAGTTATTCAAAATTAAAGAACTATGGAATTTCCAGGTAAAATTGCAATTATGGGTGGCGGAAGCTGGGCTACAGCTATCGCCAAAATAATTTTAGCAAACGACAGCAATTGTGATATCAATTGGTACATGCGCCGTCAAGACAGAATTGATGATTTCAAAAGGTTGAAACATAATCCGGCTTATCTTACCAACGTTAATTTTGATATTGACAGGATTAAGTTTTCTTCTAAGATAAATCAGATTGTAAGGGAATCGGACACATTGATTTTTGCAACTCCTTCTCCGTTCCTTAAACAACACCTGAAAAAACTTAAAACCAAACTCGAAAACAAGAATATTGTTTCTGCCATTAAGGGGATAGTACCCGATGAGAACCTCATTGTTTCCGACTATTTTCATGTAAAATATAATGTACCTAATGAAAACATCCTGGTATTAGGTGGACCTTGCCATGCCGAAGAAGTAGCGTTGGACCGTTTGTCTTATCTTACTGTTGGTTGTTCCGGCAGGGAAAAAGCGAAAGCATTTGCTCAACGCCTGAAAAGCCAAAGTGTAAAAACATCCCTGACAGAAGATATCTTAGGAGTGGAATATGCTTCGGTATTAAAAAATGTATACTCCATCGCGGCAGGAATCTGTCATGGTTTGAAATATGGTGACAACTTTCAGGCAGTGCTTATTTCGAATGCCATACAAGAAATGAACCGTTTCCTGAATACAGTTCAGCCGGGACAAAACCGCAATATGAATGATTCTGTTTACCTGGGCGATTTATTGGTTACGTCTTACTCCCGCTTTAGCCGCAACAGAATGCTGGGAACCATGGTAGGCAAAGGATACTCGGTAAAAACTGCCCAAATGGAAATGGAAATGATTGCCGAGGGATACTATGGTACCAAATGTATTAAAGAAATAAACGATGAACGATATAAAGTACACATGCCTATTCTGGATGCTGTATACAATATATTATACGGACGCATTGCACCGGTTATTGAAGTAAGATTATTAACTGAAAACTTAAGGTAATCATGAAAAAATTATTGTTAATTGTATTTGCCATTTGCGCCATAACAGCCCATGCACATGAAGGATGTGAAGATACGACGCATAAACAACAAGTAGAAAAAACATCTTCTACTGCTGAAGAAAAGCCTTTTGTCTATGTAGAACAAATGCCTCAATATCCCGGAGGTGATGTTGAAATGAGAAAATTTATTGCTAAAAACCTGAAATATCCGGAATCTGCTCAGAAGAATGGAATTGAAGGAAGAGTAGTGATTCGGTTTGTAGTTTCTAAAACCGGAAAAACAGAAAACGTAGAAGTAATAAGAAGCCTTGATCCTGATTGCGACAAAGAAGCTGTCAGGGTTATTTCGTCAATGAACGACTGGAGACCTGGAAAACATATGGGAGAGACTGTTTCTGTTTATTTTGCAGTTCCTATTACTTTTACGTTAGGCGAAGAATATAAAACTAAAGAAATAAAATAATCAAATAAACAATAAAATGCAAAACATTAAATTAAACATCGACAAAGTATTTGGATTTGTATCCAAAGACAGCGTTTTCGGATACGAAAGTAAAGTAAAAGAATGCAGCGCCATGTTGCACAAAGGTACCGGAAAAGGAAACGATTTCCTGGGCTGGTTAACATTGCCGGGTTCTATTACCGAACAATTCTTGAATGAAATCCAGGAAGCTGCCAATGTTCTTCGTAAAAACTGTGAAGTAGTGGTTGTAGCCGGAATCGGTGGTAGCTATCTTGGCGCCCGTTCCGTAATCGACGCGCTGTCTAACAGCTTCGAATGGTTGGCTCCCAACAAAAACAATCCGGTAATGGTTTACGCCGGAAACAATATCAGCGAAGATTATTTAGCTGAACTTAGCGATTATTTAAAAACCAAAAAATTCGGTATCATTAATATTTCCAAATCGGGAACTACAACCGAAACAGCGTTGGCTTTCCGTATTTTAAAAACCCAGTTGGAAAACCAAGCCGGAAAAGCCGAAGCACAAAAACTGATCGTAGCTGTTACCGATGCTAAAAAAGGCGCATTGCGTACATTAGCAACACAAGAAGGATATAAAACTT
>JAVBUB010000068.1:0-5410 GCA_031555675.1 Paludibacteraceae bacterium
AAATTGATGGCACTACCCGAGTAATAATCCTCTTGGTCTTCATTCGTAGTTGTAAAAATACCATCCATATAACTCCAAGTACCTGCATTGGTGTAATCTAAAAATATTTCTACATAAGTTTTATCATTATTGATTGTCAATGTATTATTATCCTCCGTTGTATATACTTTATCCCATACATCTTGATCTCCGTTATAATATTCATGGCCTTCCTGATGTACGAGTAACCAAGTTCCTATTAAATCTTCCGTTGGATCTTTTTCTTTTTTATTTTCATCTTTTTCGCATGAAATAAAAGACAGTGTAGCTGTTAATAGCATTAAACCAATTAATAATTTTCTTGTGTAGTTTTTTGTTGTCATATTTTTTTTTGCCTGACGCCTCCCTAACGTTCGGCATTAAGAATTTTAATTAAAGCATAAGGAGAGTTAAGTTTTACTTTGGCATGATTGAAATGTAAAATTTAATATGCTTTTTATATTTTTTATATTGTTTGCAAAGGTAAAAATATTTTTCAAATTATCAAACGATTGATTGTTAATTTAATGAAATAATTTGAAAATGAAAACTTTATTGAGTCATCGACTATCGAGTTGTCACAAATATTAAACCTCATGATTGCAGATTCATAATATCAATGATAATAAAAAAGATGAATTCCTAAATAGCTGAGTTTTTATGTACAATTAACAATAGCATCTTGTACGATAGATATATAACAAGAAACTCTTCATTATAAATTAGATAAATATTATCATGACCATTAAAAACAGAATCATGCAAGTAATAGCTATGCTGATAAATATACATTTCCATAAATCTTCCCAATATTGTATTGAATCTACATATTTATCTCTTGGATACAATAAATGATATATCTTCATAGAAATCAATTTCAATATACTTACTATCAATATAAACATGACAAATAAAGACATGCTTATTATTTCACAAGAGAACAATAAATAAAATAAAATAAACAATTCTAATAAATTACACACACAATATCCAAAATAAAAATCCATTCTTAAATTTTTTCATTTTGTATACTATTTGACTGGTAAAACAAAAAAGAAAAGATACAAATATTGCTCCACAATATATAATGACATTCATTAATGCCATTTCTCGATACCCTAAATAAATAGCTTCTTTTAATAATCCTGTAAAAAAAAACAAAAGTAACAAATTGCAATTTATTACTGTCAGCAATAAACCCATTATAGGATATTTTTTTATTAAATTTTTCATCTATTCTAAATTTTGCAAATAATTGTAATGCAATTACTTAATTTGATTTTTTACAAAACTTATAAAAATTTCATACTATTTTTTTCTGGTTAATTTGAATTCCCAAAATTGTATGTTACTCTTTATAATCTTATTACTTTCTATATAATATTTTGTATCTGCCTTTGTGTTTTTTAAATATTTTTCTGTATCAGCTACGATACCATCTGCATCTTCGGTTGGTGTAAAAGTCGATTTGGCTATGCTTGCTGCATTCTCATTAATATACTTTATTGGTATATAAAAAGTGATATTTCTGTCATCTGATGTTTTTAGTTTCTTAATTTCATAATTCAGAATGCCATCTAATCTGTTTATTGTTGTATATTTTACATAATCAATTAAGTCATTCATTTTATTATGTATAATATTATTTTTTACTTCTGAATTGACATTATACTTTATTGATAAAAGTTCTATCAAATTATCTGTATACAATAAATATAATTTAGTCCTTTCAACAATATTATCGGGACTGTAATCTCCAAATTTAGTATCCCAAGAATGCCCTGAAGTAAAACAATTTATTTGGTCTGCACCATACATTCTAAAATTATTTTGAATAGCATTAGGTAAATATCCCAAAATATTCTCAACACAAGTTTCCCATTTTAATGTATATGCAAAATGAGAACCATGTATACCTTGTAATAAAAAATCAATAAAGTTATGAACTAATTCTTCTTTTGAAAAAACAGTTTCAATTTTACCATTCTCTCTTATGTTGTATTGTAGATTTCCCAATCCATAGGGTGTTTGTGTCAAACTTAAATTACAGTCATAAATAAATTTACTATCAAAATTTAGTTTATGAATATAGTTATCTATAGCTTGAATATAGTTTTTTAAACTCACATTTATTGTTAAACCTTCCTTATCATGGTCTATTTTAAAATGAGCAAAATTATCTCCAAACCTATGTAACAAATATAATAGCGAAGTTTCATCTGTATGAGTTTTGATCATAGCATATGCTGTTACAGCCAATTCAACTCCATGATAACCTCCAGTCAAAGCATGATATCGTTGTTGTAAGCCTCCTTTTGTCCATGTATCTCGTTCTTGCATTTCCATATCAGAAATTACGTAACTATCCGGCTCTTCCGCTGCCTTTCCTAATTTTAATGCAGTTGCTTCATCCAATCCCATCATCAACGCCACCAACTGTACCGTATAATAATGCCCATCCGTCGTCCACATCCCCTCCTCATCCTTATCAAACACCGCATTAAACACCGCCGGATTATATATCTGATCCCATTGCCATTTGGCAATATGAGTACCATTACTATAATCCATCAGGTTATTGGTGGTACCTTGGGTAGCTACAGCCGCCTTACCATACACTTTATCAAAGGTATGGCAAAGCTTGAACTTACCGTGGCCAAGCTCATGAGCAATACCTGCTCCTAAAGGTTTGAGCTTATCTGTATACACATAACCGAACTGGTTACCGCGAGGCATAAAACCGGCTATATCGCGCCCATTGCCGGCATTGCTCTTTTTCATTATGAACACATAACAGGCGGTATTGTCGTATTCATTGCCTAACTGCCGGATGAATCGGCGGTTAATGGACTGCATCTTTTCGTTGTAGGCATCGAGTAAGCTGCTGTTCTTCTCAAAGAGGTTTTCCAAGGTGTCTTTTTCTACATGGAAATTTTCATATTCGCCTACTTCCCAAGTAATGCCCACCGGGTTATAAATCTGGTTGAGTTCTTTTTCTATTGTGCTTTTATCATAGTTGCCGCCCAAATCTACCAGTACTACTTTATGGGTTTGGGGCGTACGGGTATCAATATAGAGTTTACCGAGTACCCAGTAATCTTTTGCCCCATCGGGATGAAGAGCGTAGAGATCCTGACGGGTATTGTTGCCTCCGGGCATCAGTGTGATGTCATAGCTATGGTCTTTTTTGTGGTAAGTATGATTCAACAGGGTGCCGGATTGGGTCTTGAAGTATACTTTTTCGGGATCTAACAAGGTGTGGTCGATAATATGAAGCTTTGCTTTGATGGGTTCGGTATGGTTTTCTCCCATGTATTTCCATTTTACATGGTAATCGGGGCCTATCCGGGGATAAAGAAATTCATCGTTGGTATTCTGGTTGTATTTAATAATGGATACTTCTTCGTAATAGGGCAGGTATTCATCTAATGTATACTTGGATTCTTTATTGTTCTCAAAGGTGACGATGCCTTTGAGGTAATTCAGATTTTTTAAATCAAGGGTGCCATCCAGCGGGCTTTCTTGTTTACCCAGGGGAGTAAGGGTATATTTACCGGTAGGCTGGTTTGTTTTCGGGTCGGTTTGGGCTTCTACCTGGTATATGGCCCTGGTCTTGTCTTCCAGGGTAAAGGGGAATATGGGAACTCCGGCTTCATTCAACGGTGGTTGTACTTGCCCGATGGGTTGGTGTGTATTATCATAAAAGGTAATGATATTGACTGTAGAATCGTATTTTATCGTGGGTACGGGTTGTGGTACGGTAAAGTTGACTTGTGTATCAGGAATAATAATACCTTGGGTAAGTTTGGTGTTTCCTCCCAGGGTAAGTACATCGGCATTGGTAATACCACCGGCTTTGGCATCATATTTGGATTCTATCTTTCCGCCGATAAGCTTGTTTTCTTCGTTGACGTTGATGTTACTAAAGGTAACGGCCAGTGGAAAGGCGCCGATATAGGGTAGCATGGAATAACCCTCGCCACTGAAGGTACCGTTACTTCCGCTTACTTTTGTTATCATAACCGGAAATCCTCCGGCAGTGATGGTATCTTTCCATGATAAGCCACCGTAACCGTTTCAATACCCCGGTGAGGATGCACGCCTACTCCTTGAGGTATCTGGCTTGGAGGAAAAGACATTTTCGCATTATAATCCAACAGGAAAAACGGGCTCATGCGTTGTTCGTCCATCAGGTTAGGAAAGAAATTATGAACTTTGAAACCATTGCCCACCATGTGGGTACGGGGTGGTAAGAAAATTTGTTCTACATTTTTAGTTTTCATATTCAAAAAATAAATGGTTATGTCTTTAATATAAAACGCTTTATTAGAAATAAATGTTCAAGGTATCTTCTGCTCGCACGGTTTTGTAAACCGTATGCTTAATTACGCACCGATTACAAACCGGCGCGAGCGAGAGGACTCTTATTCTAATATTTCACTTTTGAAAAATTTCATCATTATTCGATCTTACTGATGATCTGAATGTCTGTTAATCTGAATATCCCAATATCAAAAAATATCTACGAATATCTCAATATCAGGTTAAATGTATAACATTAGTTATAAAGTTACGAAAAAATTATAAATATTTTCAGCAAAAATTACCTTTTAATCTAATTCAATTATTAAATTTGCCAGTTCAAAAACAGAAATACCTAAAAATAATAATATGAGTTTAAACATTGTAGTTCTTGCAAAACAAGTTCCGGACACCAGAAACGTAGGAAAAGATGCGATGAAAGCCGACGGAACGGTAAACCGCGCCGCCCTTCCTGCTATTTTTAACCCGGAAGATTTGAATGCGTTGGAACAAGCGCTTCGTTTGAAGGACAAATTTCCCGGTTCAACAGTTAGTATCTTAACCATGGGTCCGGCCCGTGCAGCGGAAGTGATCCGCGAAAGTTTATACAGAGGAGCTGATAACGGATACCTGTTGAGTGGACGCGAATTTGCAGGTTCGGATACATTGGCTACTTCTTATGCCCTATCCTGTGCTATCCGCAATTTTCCTAAAGTAGATATTATCGTTTGCGGACGTCAGGCTATCGATGGAGATACTGCACAAGTAGGTCCACAGGTTGCCGAAAAATTAGGATTGTCTCAAATTACCTATGCCGAAGAAATTCTTGATGTAAAAAGCAATAAAATTACCGTTAAACGCCGTTTGGAAAATGGAATTGAGGTGGTAGAAGGAAAACTTCCGTTGGTATTAACCGTTAACGGTTCTGCTCCCGATTGCCGTCCACGCAACGCCAAACTTACCATGAAGTTTAAACGCGCCATGACACCTACCGAAAAACAAGAATCGGATGTTGATTACACAGGTGTTTTCGAAGCAAACCCATACCTGAACATAACAGAATGGAGTGTAAACGATATCAAACACGATC
>JAVBUB010000082.1:0-2952 GCA_031555675.1 Paludibacteraceae bacterium
GCAGGCGTTCGCCCGACTATTGGAAAAGCTACAGCATCAACGGCGACGAACAGTTGCGCCCGATGTTCGACCGCGGCTACACCGGCCACGAACACTTGGACGAGTTCGACATCATCAATATGAATGGCCGCTTGTACAATCCGACATTAGGTAGGTTTTTGAGCCCGGATCCGTATGTGGCAGACAACACTTCCAGTCAGGATTTCAACCGATATTCCTACTGCCGCAACAATCCGATGAAATATACCGATCCGAGTGGGGAGTTTCTTGGTTTCTCAATTTTCAGGTGGGGATATGAAATGGATAAATATCTTTTTCCTTTTGTTTTTAAACTGAATATTCATATCACCAATGGACGGATAGGATTTGGCTACGACTATTCTTATGGCATTCCTAAAGCCTTCCCTATTAGTTATCGGAAGCATCACGGGGAAACGGATTATAGAAAATATTATGATAATGGATTTAAAGGAAAAGAAACCCGCGATGGAGCTGAATGGTCGTATGGTGGTATATTTAGTTTTTCCGGAACGAAATATACAGTGAATAACGGACGGAAAGATTTCAACCAAACTACGAATAAAATAACTTTCGGGTTTCCATTTTTCTTTAGCATGAGTTATGAAAATGATTATATGTTCGGGAAGAAACTGCCCGGCGTTCCTGTTGCCGATGGAGGCGACCGATGGCGTACTGCTGCTGCAGAAATACAAATTTGGGGAGTAACTTTTGGAGTGAATATGATTACAGGCGATCCGGGATTTGATTTTAACGAAAGAGTTGAAAAAAATGGGGTTTATGTTGCTCATGATGAATATGATCCTGATAAATATCGATTAGGCTTGTTTTATATAGGGATAGGTCCATTAATGATAGGACGAAATAGCGAGCAAATACGGCATGTTTTTCAAAATCAATTTGCACACGATTTTTTGATGAATGGCAAGCCTGTACATTTTAAAGTTTTAAAAGAAAGAAAATCTAAATGGTATTTTGGATTTGATACGGGAACCGGAGGTTCGTTATGGTAAAATTTAAATAATACATTATGAAAAAAACAGTTGCAATAGTTTTAGCTTTTTTCTTTCTCCAAGCATCTTCATGCAAAAAACTTTGTGAGGATGATACGATTTCTATTATTAAAAAAGAAAATGAGAGTTCTAAATTGAGAACAGATGGGTATTATTATCATTGTGATACAGATGGACGATTTATATTTGATTTCTTTTTATATAAAAATGGGATTCTTTTTCGTGTTACTGCGGTAGAAAGTACATTTGAAGACTACGAAAGAAAGATATTAGCATTCGACAATATACAGAGGTATTACAGAAATAAAAAGAAATTTTGGGGGACTTATGTTATCGAAAATGATACCATCAGATATGAATTGTATTATCCTGGCTCCAGCTGTGCAATGTCAACTTGGATAATGGAAGGAATCATTTTAAATGATTCAACTTTTCATATTTTGAAATCTTATAAACCTAACAAGAGCGATCTACAAAAAGAAGATAAGATATATCATTTTAAACTATATTCTCCAAAACCCGACAGTACGAACCCTTATATAAAGTAAGATTTTTAAAAAATTAGAAAGAAAACCTAAATGGTATTTTGGCTTTGATACAGGAACCGGAGGTTCGTTATGGTAGAAAATAAATTAAAAATAATGAAAACAGTAGTAAAAATAAATATAATATTTTTATGCGTCATTTTTCAGGCATCTGCGTGTAAAAAAGACGAAAAATTGCAATTAGAACGAAAAGATTATATTGGCAATGAATTAAGAATTGATGGCTATTATTATTATGAATATCCAGATTCTCTATATAATACAGCGTGTTTCCTTTTTAGGAATGGCATTTTTTTAGCGGCAACATCCTATAAAACTTCTGAAATAAAGGAGTTTGAAAAACAGGTGCTAACAGAAGTCTGGATAAATTCTCGTAGAAAATCTAAAGATTCTTGGGGCGTTTTTAATGTAAAAGATAGCATTCTTACTGTAGAAAGATGGGCGCCACCTTTGGGAATTGGTGATAATTATAAAAAGGCGGTCTATACTGGAAAAATTTTCAATGATACTACATTTGAAATGAGTGATGGAATTTATCATTTCAAACAATTTTTTCCCAAACCAGATAGTACAAATCCATACATAAAGTAAATCAATTTGCACACGATTTTTTGATGAATGGCAAGCCTGCACATTTTAAAGTTTTAAAAGAAAGAAAATCTAAATGGTATTTTGGCTTTGATACAGGAACAGGAGGTTCATTATGGTAAATAATAAAAAAAATATTATGAAAACATTATTTTTAACAATTACATTGATGATTTTATTGCAAGTTTCATCTTGTGATAAAGAAAGGAATGATGACAAATTATCCCTTCCTCGTCAAAATTATTATGGAAATGAATTGAAAATAGACGGCTTTTATTATATGTATTCAAGTGATTATAAATTAATGCAAATTAAATTTTTATATTCTAATGGAATCGAATATGTTTTAGGAAGCGGATTTTCTTCCATTGAAGAAATAGAAAAAATATTAGATGAAGGTCGTTATAAAAAAAACAGTAAAGTATCATGGGGAATCTTCATAATTAGTAACAATGAAATTCAATCAGAGCATTGGGGTGAACCATTAGGTTTAGGATCTGGATTACGAACTAAATTAGATTATGGCCTTATTCTGAATGACACAACTTATGTAGTCTATAAAATGACTACAAGTGATGGTCGAGAAAAAGTGAAGAACGATACCTTTCATTTTTATCAATATTCTCCCAAACCTGATAGCATTAATCCATATATAAAGTAAATCAATTTGCACATGATACATTAAGAAACTGTTTAAAATTTTTCTGTAACGCTGAGTTCCGCTGAGATAAGATGAGAATCGCTGAGCATTGTTATTCTTCTTACCACAAAGATCTCAAAGGATTTCA
>JAVBUB010000196.1:0-8584 GCA_031555675.1 Paludibacteraceae bacterium
CTGTAGCGTCCTACCTGCTCCTGAAGCTCGGCCACCGATCTCACTTTTGTATTATTTACAGCCGTAATAATATCGCCTTCTTTCATTCCTGCGTCTTCTGCCGCACTTTTAGGAGCTACCTGCGCCACATAAACAGCATCAAGATATTTGATTTTTTTCTCTTTGGCAAACTCATTGGTTATATCTACAATACTCACACCCAACAAAGCCCTTTGTACGGTTCCAAACTCTTTCAAGTCGGCCACTACTTTGCTCACAATGCTGGTTGGAATAGCAAACGCATAACCTGCATAATTTCCTGTTTGTGAAGCAATAGCGGTATTAATACCAATCAGTTGCCCACTGGTATTTACCAATGCTCCTCCACTATTCCCAGGATTTACCGCGGCGTCGGTTTGTATAAAAGACTCAATTTTCATATCCGCGTTCAGGATATTGATATTACGCGCCTTGGCACTTACAATACCAGCAGTTACGGTAGAAGTAAGATTAAACGGGTTTCCTACGGCCAATACCCATTCTCCTACTTTAACATTATCGGAATTTCCGAAAACAATTGGCGATAAATTATCGGCATCTATTTTCAGCAACGCAATATCCGTATTCGGATCATGTCCGACCAATTCCGCCTTAAAGCTCCGTTTGTCGTTCAATACAACCTCTATTTCATCCGAATTTTCGATCACGTGGTTATTGGTTACAATATATCCTTCGGAAGAAACAATAACACCCGATCCGGCACCCATGGCAGGTTGCTGTTTCTGATTAAAATACTCGGGACGACCAAAAAAGAAATCGAAAAACGGATCCATTTGCGGCGAATATTGTGCCGTTTTAGGCGTATACTTCGTTTTCACGTGTACTACGGCATTTACAGTCTTCTCGGCAGCAACGGTAAAATCCGTACTTATAACCTGATCATTGGCCGTTTGCGTAAAACCTGCAGGAAGCGCATACGAAGCAATTTCCTGTTGTTTGAAACCTGTCTTGTGTTTATTAACTTGTGCAAAGGTAAAATAACTCACTCCTGCACTCACAAGAGCAATCATTAATAAATTTCCTGTCTTTTTAATTAATTTCTTTGTATTCATGACACTTCAACTATTTAAAAATTATACTTGTGACTTATATAACTCAAAATTGATGCCTTTTGATATGGATTTCACATTTTTTAACAATTAAATTGTTTGTTTTCAGCAGAAAAGACGTTATAAACCTCAGACAAGAGCTTAAACTTAATTTCATCCATTTTGTTAAATAAAATAATATGACGTTTTGTCTGAAACTGACAACTAAGTACAAAAAGATTAACAAATAACAGAAGGAGAAAAGATCTAAAAGCTAAGTTTAAAAACGAACAAATTCAAAATTACACATCAAGGATGCTTTCGGATAATTTTAAATCTTGAATATTAAATTTTGAATTAAACATGGCATAATAATTGTTATTTCTATAAAAACTGATAAAAAAGAACAATGAATCAACAAGAAATTCTAAACATACACAAGAAAATATCCAATTTACTTAAAAACAAACAATTAAAAGATAGTTTCAACTTATTGGATTTATTCCTGCATTCGCTGCAAAAATGGTCTTTCTCCGAAAAAAAGATAGAATTGGAAAACACTTACCAATTAATGCTTCAATATGCGATAGATGGCGTACAAGATCCTGAAAGGCATTTGATTTACAATAAGTTAATTACATCCATCTATAAACTGGCCGATGAAGCCAAAGACGCTTTACTAACAAGGGATTCGAACAATTACGAATATCAGCAGGTACGAATGTATCAGGCTTCCAATTCACTCACATTACAAAGTATACAGACCGAAATTATTGATACGCATGTTAATTTAGGCTTAACAGAATTAGTTGAAAACGATACGATTGATGCTCAAAAAACGGCGTTCAGGCAAAAATACGAACAACTACAAAGTGAACTTTTCAATAAAATATGGCTGACACCTTATTTTAGCACGGAAGAATATGACACCATCAAAGCAATGATTGCCAATCAGGAAATCGACGCGGAAGATAAATGTATTATTGTTTCGGCCTTAACTTTGAATATTTTACGGAATTTCGATGAAGATAAAATAATCCTTCTATTCGATTTTTACAACCAACCCCATGAAGCTATCAAACAACGTGCTCTGATAGGCATCATGTTAGCCATGTATTTATACGACAGCAGGTTATATTTATATCCCGCTATCAGAAACCGTTTAGTATTGCAAGCAGACGATGATGGTTTCAAAAAGAATGTACAATTCATTATCCTGCAATTTATCAGAAGTAAAGAAACTGAAAATATTTCACGGAAAATGAAAGAAGAAATTTTCCCGGAAATGGTGAAAATCAGTCCGTTATTACAAAACAAAATCGACATGAGCGACATCACAAGCATGGAAGATTTTGAAGAAAAGAATCCCGAATGGGAAGAAATACTTGAAAACAGTGGCATCTCCGACAAACTTAAAGAATTAAGCGAATTACAAATCGAAGGCGCTGATGTTTTTATGAGTACTTTCGCGTCATTGAAACATTTTCCTTTTTTCAACAACATGAGCAACTGGTTTTTACCTTTTAATCCCAAACATTCTTCTATTCAAGGGCTTTTTCCATCCAAAGAAAAGTCATTCTTGTATATATTGATGAACAGCAGCTATATGTGTAATTCCGATAAATATTCATTTTGTCTGAGTTTATCCCAAGTTTCGGAAAGCCAACGAAGCATGATGACCACTTCGTTCAGGATGGAATCGGAAGAAATGGAAAACATAAAAAAAGAAGAACTTCCAAGTGCAACAGAAAAAAAAGAAAGTATCTCCAACCTGTATTTGCAGGATTTATACCGTTTTTATAAACTTTATTCCTATAAAAATAATTTTACAGATATCTTTTCCCTTCCGCTCGATTTTCAAAATACATGGCTTTACGAAACAATTGGATTTACCGAAAGTAACTTAAAAGAAATAGCCGAATATTATTTTTCGAAAAACCAATACAAAGAAGCGTTGAATATATTCCTCCGTTTGCTCGAAACAACAAAAGACAAAGCCGAACTATACCAAAAAGCCGGTTATTGTTACCAGCATATAGGCAACATAGAAAAAGCGCTGGAAAATTATTTATTTGCAGAAACCATTGTTACTGAGGACAAATGGACGATACGCCGCATAGCGTTTTGTTACCGCATCCTGAAAAATTACGAAAAGGCATTGGAATATTACAAAAGAGCCGATTTTCTAATACCGGATAATATTGGCATTCAACTCAACATAGGGCATTGCTTGCTCGAAATGAAAAGATACAAGGAAGCCTTGAATATTTATTTCAAGTTAGAATTCAGTTCGCCGGATAATGTAAAAATTTGGCGCACCATTGCCTGGTGTTCTTTCTTGTCGAAAAAATTTGAGCAAGCCCAAAAGTACTATGTTCAAATACTAGAAAACAAACCGGATCATAACGACCTGCAAAATGCGGGACATGTTGAATGGGCCATGGGAAAACGACCACAAGCGCTCAATTTTTACAAAAAAAGTATAGAATTAAACAATGGCAACTTGTCCGAATTTATATCCATATTCGAAAAGGATGTGCCCGATTTATTGGCATCGGGAATAAAAGAAGATGAAATAGCCATTATGACAGACCGTTTGAAGTATCTGATTTAGTTATGCGTTTTTGTTGGTTTGATTATTTATTAAAATAATGATATTCTGATACTCAGGTTTTATCTATTTTTATCGCGAAGCATTTTATCCACATTTATCTACTAAGCCGCAAAGCATTGCGGCTCTACTTAAGAATAAATTTCATTTTTAATGATAAAAATTTGCGTTAATTATTGTTATTTACGTAATTTGCGTTCAAATTAAAATTTAAATGGAAACAACAAGACAAAACAAAATAGGCCGTTTGCTGCAAAAAGAACTGAGTGAGATTTTTATGCTCATGGCCAAAGACAAAATGCAAGGCACGCTGATTTCGGTCAGCGTTGTTCGTGTTAGTCCCGATTTATCGGTAGCGCGGGTATATCTAAGTATATTTCCTTCGGCCCAAACAGAAAGCGTTTTATCTTACATAGAAGAACATAAATGGGCCATCCGCCATGACTTGGCTTCACGTGTGCGCTTTCAACTGCGTAAAGTACCCGAACTGACTTTCTTTGCCGACGATTCTCTCGACTACTTGGAAAACATAGACAATCTATTAAAAAAATAAACGAATAAGTTCGTTTAATATTTATATGAACTTTTCTTTTCGCATAGCGTTTCGGTATTTATTTTCTAAGAAATCTCACAATGCCATTAACATCATTTCGATTATTTCGGCATGCGGGGTTTGTGTGGGAACTATTGCCTTGGTGTGTGTATTGTCTGTTTATAATGGATTCGAATCTCTGGTTCAAGGACTTTTTAGTGAGTTCGACCCGGATTTGAAGATTACACTGGCAGAAGGAAAATCTTTTGATATTTCAAGTCCGGCCATGGTAAAAATAAGAAACATGAAAGATGTTGCTGTTTTTACTACCGCTATCGAAGAAAACGCGTTGATTAAATATGGCGAAAAGCAAACGCCCGCCATTATCAAAGGAGTGAGCGAAAACTTTATCAAAGCTACACACATTGATAGTATTATGTACAGTGGTGTTTTCAAAATCCAGGATCCAAGCTTTTATTACGCTGTAGCAGGAGTCGGACTGGCTTCGCACCTGAATATGAACGTTAGTTTTATTGAACCCATTTCTATTTATGCTCCCAAGCGAACCTCACAAATCAAATTAGCCAGACCCGAAACAAGTTTTAACCAACAATACATCTATCTGTCAGGCATATTTTCTGTAAAACAAGCAAAATATGACGAAAACTACCTCATTATTCCCTTAGAACTGGCTCAACAAATCTATGAATATGAACCTAACATTGTAACCTCCGTAGAACTCAAAATTGCTTCGGGAGCCAATGTTGAGAAAGTTCAAAAAGAAATTGAAAAGAATTTAGGTAATCGCTTCAATGTGCAAAATCGCTATGAACAACAGGAAGATTTCTTTCGCATTATGAAAGTGGAAAAGTGGATTTCGTACCTTATTTTGAGTTTCATTCTACTTATTGCAATATTCAATATTATCGGTTCTCTGTCTATGCTTATCATAGAAAAAGAACAGGATATTACCACCCTACGTAATATGGGAGCGAATACTCTGCAAATACGCCATATATTTTTATATGAAGGATGGCTTATTTCGATTATAGGAGCTTTTATTGGTATTGTTATTGGTGTTGTACTTTGCCTTATTCAAGAACATTTCGGCATTATCGGATTGGGCGGTTCCAATAATTTCATCATCAACGCTTATCCTGTCGACGTGCAATTTTCAGATGTTGTATTAATTTTTGTAACGGTAGTTGCCATGGGATTCTTGGCAGTTAGATATCCAATCCGGTTTATAAAAATATAAGTTTAATTTCCCACAAAGTTCACAAAGCTATTTTTGTGTTCTTTGTGGCTTTGTGGGAAATATTCATAAAACAAACAGCTTTCTACTCTATTTTTTCGTTTTTTATTTTCATATAATAACAAAAAATCCTACCTTTGTAGGCTCATTTTTCAGAGTATTTTAAAGCAATGATAAAAATAACATTTCCAGACAATTCGGTGCGCGAATACCCTCAAGGTACCACCGGAATTCAAATAGCAGAAAGCATCAGTCCACGTTTGGCACAAGATGTATTGGCCGTAGGCGTTAACGGACAAACCTGGGACTTAACCCGTCCTATTAACGAAGATGCCTCCGTTAAGCTATATAAATGGGAAGACGCCGAAGGTAAACACGCTTTTTGGCACACTTCTGCGCACTTAATGGCCGAAGCCCTGCAAGCTCTTTATCCTAATATCAAATTCGGAATAGGGCCAGCCATCGAAAATGGATTTTATTATGATGTTGATAATGAGGAAAATCCTATCAAAGAAAGCGATTTGCCTGTTATCGAAGCTAAAATGATGGAACTGCAATCGTTAAGCGAACCGCTAATCCGTCAAGATGTTACTAAAAAAGATGCGCTGCAATTATTTACTTCACGTAACGAAACATATAAGGAAGAATTAATCAGCGAACTGGAAGATGGTACTATTACCATTTATCAACAAGGCCAGTTTGTTGATCTTTGCCGTGGGCCACACTTGCCTAACACGGCGCCTATCAAAGCCATTAAACTATTGAGCGTTGCCGGCGCTTACTGGAGAGGTGACGAAACCCGCAAACAGTTAACCCGTATATATGGTATTACGTTCCCCAAAAAGAAAATGCTCGACGAGTACTTGGATTTTTTGGAAGAAGCAAAAAAACGCGATCACCGCAAATTAGGTAAAGAATTAGAATTGTTTGCTTTCTCCCAATCGGTAGGACAAGGTTTACCTTTGTGGTTACCTAAAGGAACCATGCTCAGAGACCTTTTGGAACAATATTTGAAAAAAATTCAAAAGAAATATGGTTATCAGCAAGTAATGACCCCTCATATAGGTCAGAAAGAATTGTGGATTACCTCCGGACATTACGCCAAATATGGTAAAGACTCTTTCCAACCGATACGTACGCCGCAAGAAGGCGAAGAGTTTCTACTGAAACCAATGAACTGTCCACACCACTGCGAAATTTACAAAACAGCACCACGTTCTTATAAAGATCTTCCACTACGTTTTGCTGAATTCGGAACCGTTTACCGTTACGAGCAAAGTGGCGAGTTACACGGTTTGACAAGGGTACGCGGATTTACCCAAGACGATGCGCACCTTTTCTGCCGTCCCGACCAATTGAAAGATGAATTCTTGAAAGTAATGGATATTGTTTTCATTATTTTCAATGCGTTGAATTTCAAAAATTTTGAAGCACAAATTTCATTACGTGATCCTAATAACAAGGAAAAATACATCGGAACCGACGAAAACTGGGAAAAAGCGGAACGCGCCATTGTAGAAGCTTGTCAGGAAAAAGGCCTTGACGCCAAAGTAGAACTAGGCGAAGCCGCTTTCTATGGTCCAAAACTCGATTTCATGGTAAAAGATGCCATCGGACGCCGCTGGCAATTGGGAACTATTCAGGTAGATTATAACTTACCCGAACGTTTCGAACTGGAATACATGGGCGCCGATAACCAAAAACACCGTCCGGTAATGATTCACCGCGCACCATTCGGTTCTATGGAACGCTTCGTAGCAGTATTAATCGAGCATACCGGTGGTAATTTCCCACTGTGGTTAACTCCGGAGCAGGCTGTTATTTTGCCTATTAGCGAAAAATATAACGATTATGCTAAAAAAGTAGCCGCTTATCTGGAAGAAAATGATATCCGCGCAAGTGTTGATGACAGGAATGAGAAAATTGGCCGCAAAATACGTGATAATGAGGTAAAGAAGACACCTTACATGCTCATTGTCGGAGAGAAAGAAGCAGAAAATGATGAAATTTCTGTAAGAAAACATGGCGAAGGTGATAAAGGTATGATGAAATTTACTACCTTTGCCGAGATTTTGAATCAAGAAGTTGAAAGCATGATGAATGCTTGGCAAAAATAATAATGATTCAAGGTTAATTTTAAATATTGAATTTTGAATCTTAAATAATTTAATTAGGAGGACACTACAATAGCAAAGCAAGTTTTCGTAAGACGAGAAATAAAGCCGAAAGAACAAGCTCATAAGATTAACGGACACATCCGTTCTAAAGAAGTACGTTTAGTTGGCGATAATATAGAAGAACAAGGAGTTTATACATTGGCTCAAGCTCTTCAAATGGCAGATGACCAAGGTTTGGATTTAGTAGAAATATCACCTACTGCAGTACCTCCGGTTTGTAAAATCGTTGATTACCAAAAATTTCTTTATCAACAAAAAAAGAAAGATAAAGAACAAAAAGCCAAATCAACAAAAATTGTTGTCAAAGAAATCCGTTTTGGCCCGCAAACAGATGACCATGACTATAACTTCAAAATGAAGCATGCCATGGAATTCTTAAAAGAAGGACATAAAGTAAAAGCCTACGTATTCTTTAAAGGTCGTTCTATTCTGTTTAAACAACAGGGGGAAGTGCTTTTGCTCAGGTTTGCCAACGATTTGGAAGAATACGCCAAAGTAGATTCATTACCTGTATTGGAAGGAAAAAGAATGATTATCATGCTTTCTCCCAAAAAGAAAAAAATAAATTAGCCCCTAAATTCCCTCATAGGAGACTTAAGTGTGGAAAATTTTCAACTAAGCAAGACAAATTTATAAATATTAATCATTGCTTCTGAATTCTTTCAGGAATCTATGAAGCTAAAATTTAAGTAACAATGCCAAAACTGAAAACTAATTCCGGTGCCAAAAAGAGGTTTGCCCTTACCGGATCAGGAAAAATTAAAAGAAAACAAGCTTTTAAACGTCACATTTTGACTAAAAAAACAACCAAGCAAAAACGCGCTTTAACTCACGATGCATTAGTATCTAAAGCAGACGAAAAAAACGTAAAACAATTGCTTTGTTTAAAATAAGTTATAAGTGGTAAGTTTATAAGTAGTAAGTTTTATGTAAAAACATAAA
>JAVBUB010000029.1:0-17302 GCA_031555675.1 Paludibacteraceae bacterium
CTAAATTGAATACTTTTTCGATTTTTTCAACTACTATCACTACAGGCTCCGGAGCTTTTTCATCTTTGACAATTATTACCGGTTCTTGTTTTTGAGCCAAAAGGGTTTCCAGCTCTGCAATTTTGTTCATTGCATTGATGCAGCAAATCTCATCTTGTTCTTGGAGTGCTTTTACCTCATCTTTTACTTCGTCCTTCATACTATCTATTCTTTTGTCGATATCTTTCATGTTGATATCTCCATAGCTGATATTTCTGACGTGGGTTTCTTTCTTTTTAATATGTATTTTGTGGCGGAAAGAAACAGAGAAGAGAGCAAAACCGTCATTTGAAGTCCCTTTTCTTGTATTTCCGGTAGAGCCTTCAAAGTTATCTTTATTGTGCATCCTGTATTCTGCTTGCAAGCCCAAAGCAAAATTTTTGCCAATATTATATTCGAGTAATAACGAAATAGGCCAAACAAATGCGTTTCCATCATCAAGTTTCATTACTTCACCTTTATCATAAGGGTCTGGAATTGGCTCTCCGGTTGCTTTAGAAGTCATTTCGGCACTATAAAAAGAAACTCCTAATCCTACATTTGCGTATAAATTCCATTTTTGCTTCCTACTTTGATAAAAAAGGTTTAATAAATTCATAGACAAAAATATATTTGCTTCATTAGCTTGTCCTTTAAGTTCATAAGATACTTCATCTGGACTTGCTTTGTATGGTATATATTTATATTGAAGGCCTAATCCGAAAACAGGATTAAAAGAACGTTCGATATTAATCCCAACAGTAGGTTTGAAATTGGAGGTAGGAACTAATTTTTGTCCGTTGGATTCATAAACATCCCCGTCAAAAATGCTCGCACCCACATCAATCATGTAAGACCAGTGAGAAAAGGTCTTGTCTTCACCCAATGTATAATACACCGGATCATTTTGCGCTAATAGGCTTGATGGCAAAAAAAGTGCCACAAGCATAAGTAAATTGAATAATTTGTTTTTCATATGTATAAAATTGAAGATAGATGACGGTAAAACTAATAACAATGAAGTTACCTTTGAAAGCGTTTAAGAAATTTTAGTGATTTTTATTAATTATTGATTCTGGGGTATTTTGAGGACTAGAAAAGTCAAATTTACTTTTATTGCGTTTTAATAAATGTTTTTACAAAAAGGAATAATTAAAACATATCTTTACCAAATGAATCTAATAATTATTTTTTCATACTTTTTAGTTGTTAATATCTTTGCCGCTTTAGTTTTTCTTTCCGATAAACATAAGGCCAGGAAAAATAAAAAAAGGGTCAATGAAAAAACACTACACCTATGGGAATTAGTGGGAGGTGTGTTTTTCATTATCCCTTTTATGTACCTGATCCGGCACAAAAACAAAAAGATTTCCTACTTTTTAGTTTCTTATTTTATTTTGGCTTTATGGATTATGTTTTTTGTCTTTTTGAGAGAAAAGCTATTCTTCAACTAAAGTCCAGATGGAAGTTCTACCCAAAAAGGAAGCACTGCAAATAAATCCTTTCAATTTGATTTCTTTTCCCTGTAACGTTAATTTTCCGCAATAAGTTTTCCCCGAAACTGGGTCATAAACAGTTCCTTCTTCAAAAATATTGTTCCCCGTATATTTGAATTTTTTTAATATTAATAAATTTATCAATGGGGCCTGGCGTAATTTTTCATCTACGTTATTTCTGTCGGTAATAGAATTTCCTTCTTTATCTTTGGGAGTTTGTAACCAAACTATTTTTCCGTAATAAAATCCATCTGTTGCTTTAAATATTTGTATTTTAGATGTTTTCTCCTGATTAAACCAAACTTTTTCAATTTCTTTCTGAGCATAAGCCGAAATCGAAATCAGGGTAATAAAAACAATACAAATGATCTTTTTCATGTGTGTTGAATTAAAATGTGATGTTATGTATTATAGTAGGACTACATTTATCTCTCCCGCCCTCTCCACAAGAGAGAGGGTTGTCTGGATGCTCAACAGTTACTGATCCAGCAGCTCCCTCTCTCTTGTGGAGAGGGCGGGGGAGAGGTCTGAATTTATTAACAAAGGTATAAGTGCATAACATCAGTTAAAATAATGATGTTTGTTCGCCGAATTTTGTTTTTCCCAAATGTTTGTATGCCAGTGTTGTTACTTCACGTCCACGGGGAGTTCGTTTCAGAAAACCTTCTTTGATGAGGAAAGGCTCATAAACCTCTTCGATGGTTCCGGCATCTTCGCTCAAGGCGGTGGCAATGGTTGTTAAGCCTACCGGACCTCCTTGAAATTTATCGATGAGGCAAAGCAATATTTTATTATCGACTTCGTCAAGGCCGTATTTATCAATATTTAATGCTTCGAGGGCAAAGCAGGCTATTTCATAGTCAATTTTTCCGCTGCCTTTTACCTGGGCAAAATCGCGTACACGGCGAAGTAAGGCATTAGCAATACGGGGAGTTCCGCGGCTACGTCCTGCAATTTCCACTGCCGCTTTTTCATTGCATGGCACATTAAGTATTGAAGCTGAGCGTTTTACAATTTCTTTTAGGATGTCGATATCATAATATTCCAGGTGACAGTTGATACCAAAGCGTGCGCGCAACGGACTCGTAAGCATCCCGCTACGGGTAGTGGCGCCTACCAATGTAAAAGGATTTAGTTCTATCTGGATAGACCGGGCGCTGGGGCCCTTGTCTATCATAATATCAATGCGGTAATCTTCCATGGCCGAATAGAGATATTCTTCCACAACAGGACTTAACCGGTGAATTTCATCGATGAACAGGACATCATTTGGTTCTAGACTGGTTAGCAATCCGGCTAAATCTCCCGGTTTATCCAATACAGGCCCCGATGTAATTTTAAAGCCCACGCTCAATTCATTGGCAATAATATTCGACAATGTTGTTTTACCCAATCCCGGAGGGCCATGCAATAATACATGGTCGAGGGCTTCGGTACGCATGCGTGCAGCCTGAACAAAAATCTTCAGATTTTCAACGATCTTATTCTGTCCACTGAAATCAGAGAAAGAAAGAGGGCGCAACGCGTTCTCAAATTCCTTTTCGCGATCAGTGGTACGGTTGTTACGTATATCAAAATTCTCTTCCATAAATTCTTAGTTCAAACACCCTCCCTCTAACTTTATCTTTCTTTTTGAAAACCATAATGTCAATGGATTTCTTTTCTTTATTTTTTCTTTTGGATCATAATAAATAACAAAAACGCTAGTTGCTTGATTCTCTCCAATGATTCCCCAAAGGCAATATTCGGACTTTGCAGTAATCGCTTTAATAATATTATGGCTTTGGAAAATTTCGAAATATTCTTGAAAATTTTCGAGTTCTTTGCCATTTCCTAAAAGAACACCATATTCCGATCTGAACCAGTAATTTTCTCCTTCTATTTCAAGCAGAATACGACTCCCTTTTTCAAATTTTAAATCTAAAATTTTAATTTTATGTGAATATACTTCTGTATCTTTCTTTAAAATGACTTTATTTTGCTTTGTGGTCATTATCTGTGAATAATATCCGAATTTTCTAATGTGCAATGTGTCGCAATAGTTTATTATACTTAAATCAACTATTCCTAATGTATCTGATACTAGTATTGTATCGCATTGGCGTGAAGAAATATTTACATTTTTCACAGGTAAACCCGCTTCGTTTAATATTAATAAAGAATTTTCATCTTGAGAAAATCCATAAAATGATAAGCTTATCATTAAAATATTTAGGAAAAATTGTTTCATATTTCCTTAGCAAGTTTGTAAAAGAAAAATGGTTATTTTGTCAATTTTCTAAAAACTTCTTCCATATTCTGTTCCTTTTGCTTCAAGGTTTTAATCATTAGCTCTTTTTCCAATGCAAAACGGAAGATTTCGGAACGAATATCTTTATTGGCCTGTATTTCGAACAAGGTAGGCGAAAAAGAAATGATATTTTCAACTCCTTCTATGGCATAAAACAATTCGTTTTCGAGTTCATTTTCGAGCTCAACAATAAAACTCAGTGTTTCCGACAACATGACCTGATTGTCGTCGGCAACCAAATGTCCCTTATTGATAATCATTACTCGTTGGCAAATGGCTTTTACCTCTTGCATAATGTGCGTACTGAGCATTACAGTTTTTTCTTTTCCCACTTCCACAATCAGATCCCGTACATCTACCACCTGGTTGGGATCGAGCCCTGTGGTAGGTTCATCCAATATCAATACCTGCGGATCATGAATCAGCGCTTGAGCCAATCCTACCCGTTGGCGGTAGCCTTTTGACAATAAACCTATTTTCTTTTTATATTCGGGTATTAATCCGGTTTTTTCAATCATTTCATCTACCCGTGCGCCACTATTTTTACCTAAATCATATGATTTTGCCACAAAAGAAAGATACTCTTTTACGTACATATCCAGGTAAAGCGGATTATGTTCCGGCAAATAGCCAATCATACGCTTGGCCTCTATGGGTAAAGCTCTGACATCAAACCCGGCCACTTCGACATTCCCTTCGAATTCGGTAATATAACCTGTAATGATTTTCATCATGGTAGACTTTCCCGCACCATTAGGGCCCAGGAATCCTACAATTTGTCCCGAATGAATATCGAAAGAAACATTATCGAGAACCTGTTGGTCTCCGTAATTTTTGTAAATATTTGAAACTTTTATGGACATGGTTATTTATTTATATCACAAAAATAACTAAAATTTTAGACACTCTTAGATTACAATTCTATTTTAACGAAATAAGGAGCAATATTATATTTATGCAGATTCTTTCTTTTTTGACAATAAATGTCTAATTTTGCCTTAAATTTAATCCAAAAAACATGAAATTCAGCGCCCTTTGCAATCAAATTTTTAGCCAATCCATCGGAAATTATCATAAGATTGACGATGTAGATCAGGAGTTCAAAAATATATATGAAGCCAATACAATAGAGGGCGTTTTGTATTTGAAGAATTGGATTGATACTGTTCAATGGCATTTTGAAGATATTATCCGTGATCCCAACATCAATCCAACTGATGCGCTTGTATTGAAACGCAGAATAGATAAATCGAATCAGGACAGAACTGATTTGGTAGAAATGATTGACAGTTATTTTCTCGAAAAATATGCCGGAGTAAAAATATTACCCGATGCGGTTATCAATACCGAAAGCCCTGCATGGGCTATAGATCGCTTGTCTATTTTGGCATTAAAAATTTATCATATGCAACAAGAGGTAATGAGAACCGATGTTTCTGCAGAGCACAAAACACAATGCCAAACAAAACTCAACATCCTGCTGGAACAACAAAAAGACCTTTCTTCTGCTATTGATCAACTTTTGGAAGATATAGAAGGCGGACGCAAGTATATGAAAGTATACAAACAAATGAAAATGTACAATGACCCCTCTTTGAATCCGGTTCTTTACGCAAAGAAATAAGAAATATCCATATTATTCACGGGAGGTGACTTTGAGGCACCCCGTGAATATATTAAGCAATATTTACTTTGGACAAGAAAAACATATTAGTTATCCGCTTTTCCGCGTTGGGTGATGTGGCAATGACTGTACCTGTTGTGGCGCAGGTTGCTAAACAATATGATGCAAATATAACCCTCCTTACTAAAAAAGCATTTGCTCCACTCTTTTCCACACTTGAAAATATAACTGTTTTTTCTCCTGATTTCGATAATAAACATAAAGGATTTTTCGGATTATGGCGTTTGTTCCGTGAGTTGAAAAAGGGTCAGGAATGGGATGCAATTGTCGATCTTCATGATGTGTTGAGGACAAAAATATTGAGATATTTCTTTTGTTTATCCGGCACAAAAGTGGCTGTAATTAATAAAAACCGTTCCGAAAAAAAACAATTAACTCAAAAAAGAAATAAAAAATTTCAACAAATTCCGTTTGTACAAGATGAATATGCCAACACTTTCAAAAGAGCAGGATTTCCCGTTGAGGTAAAACCGGTTTGTTTATACAACAAGAATGAAAAATTATCCGGCGAACTGATAGATATCACAGGAGAAAAATCAGAAAAATGGATAGGAATAGCCCCTTTTGCCAAGCACGAACCCAAAATGTATCCATTATCTTGTATGGAGAAAGTTATTGAGTATTTTTCTTCGAAAGATGTAAAAATATTCCTTTTTGGTGGAGGAAAGCATGAAACAGATATTTTAGTCGGATTACAAAATAAACATCCTCATGCTATTTCGTTGGCAGGCAAAGTTTCTTTTGAAAATGAACTGCGCATTATGTCGCACCTGGATTGTATGTTAACTATGGATTCCGGGAATATGCACTTAGCCAATCTTGTGAATATCCCGGTGGTTTCTGTTTGGGGAGCTACACATCCTTATGCCGGCTTTCTAAGCAAAGGAAACATGCAAAACGAACAAATACAATTGCAACTCGATTGCCGTCCTTGTTCTGTTTTTGGAAATAAGCCCTGTTATAAAGGAACCAATGAATGTATGAATATTAATCCGCAAGTAATTATTGAAGCGATTGAAAAGAAAATATCATAAGTGTAATATCAGCGTTCTAAAATAAACATCATGGAAATATCTGACTTAGGCGAATTTGGCCTTATCAAACATCTTACCGAAAAAATAAAATTAACCAATCCATCCAGTATAAAAGGCGTTGGAGACGATTGTGCCGTACTCAATTACAAAAACAAGCAGGTTCTTGTTACTACGGATCTTTTGCTCGAAGGTATTCATTTTGATTTAACCTATGCGCCGTTGAAACATTTAGGATATAAAGCCGCAGTAGTCAATTTTTCGGATGTATATGCCATGAATGGGCAACCGAAGCAAATTACTGTTTCAATTGGCATTTCCAAACGTTTTAAAGTCGAAGATGTAGAAGATCTTTATAGTGGAATATTATTGGCCTGTCAAAGCTATGATGTTGATTTGGTCGGTGGCGACACTTCTTCAGCTTTAACCGGATTAACCATTTCCATTACTTGCGTAGGAGAAGGCATACCCGGTAAAATTGTTTACCGCAATGGCGCTAAAGATACTGATTTAATTTGTGTAAGCGGCGACTTTGGAGCTGCCTACATGGGCTTGCAATTGCTTGAAAGAGAAAAAAGGGTATTTTCCAATAACAAAGAAAACGCTCAACCCGATTTCGAAGGGAAGGATTATATCCTCGGACGTCAACTTAAACCTGAAGCCCGTAAGGATATTATAAAAATTCTCGATGAAAAGGGAATTTTACCAACATCGATGATTGATGTTTCTGATGGACTTTCGTCTGACCTGATGCACATTTGCGAACAAAGCGAAGTAGGCTGCCGTTTATATGAAGAACGTATTCCGATTGATTATGAAACGGCTATGATGGCCGACGAATTCAATATGAATCTGGTAACTGCCGCCCTGAACGGTGGAGAAGATTATGAATTACTTTTTACTGTGCCGCTAGCCGACCATGATAAAGTAAAAGATATTGAAGGAATTAAGATCATAGGACATATTACATCCAAAGAAGCCGGATTAATGCTTGTTACCCGTGATGAACAGGAATTTGAGTTGAAGGCGCAAGGATGGAACCATTATTAATAAAAATTAAGAATAATATAACAGATGAAACCACTTAAAGAATTAAAAATTGCCATTTGCAATGATCATGCAGGCTACGAAATGAAGTTGAACCTGATCGAAAGATTAAAAGAACAGGTTGCTGCTATCAAAGATTTCGGATGCTTTTCTGCCGAAAGCTGCGACTATCCCGATTTTGCTCATCCTATGGCTACAGAGCTGGAAAACGGAAATTTTGATTTGGGAATTTCACTTTGTGGAAGCGGAAATGGTGTCAACATGACTGTAAACAAACACCAGGGAATTCGCGCTGCTCTTTGCTGGAAAAAAGAATTGGCCGCTCTGGCACGCCAACACAACAATGCCAATATTATTTCACTTCCAGCGCGTTTCATTTCCAGTGATGAAGCGTACGAAATGGTAATGATCTTCTTTATTACCGACTTTGAAGGTGGTCGCCATCAGAAAAGAATAGATAAAATTCCATTGGAATGTGATTGTAAGTAATTTTTATTCTTGTTATACAAAAACAAAAAGGGTTTCACACTAACTGAAACCCTTTGTTATTTTATTCTCCTTTCGGTGTGCGCCACATGACAAAAATATCCAGAAAAGCGGCTAAAAAAAGAGCCAATGCCCAGGCATTGTTATTGATATACATGAAGTAAGCGCCACCCAATAGCAAGAAGCTGCTGAAAAATTGCATTCTCATTAATCTTCTTACTCTAAAGTCATTAGTTTTAGAAGAAGTAATAATTCTGAAAATGAATATCAGAATACCTCCTCCTGCTGTAATATAAGGTGCATAACAAGATTTCATAATTTGCATTACTACACCTATTAGTACCAGTATGGCGCCAACCATAAAAAGAAAATTTTTAGTCTTCATCAACAAGGTAAATATCTTCGTCTTTTTGTTTCATTAAATACTTTTCGCGGGCAAATTTTTCCAGATTCTTGTTGTTCGACTGCAATTCTTCTTTTTGCTTTTTGCTTAATTCAATCTCGTTTTTGTAGTAATTAATGTCACTTTCGAGCTTGTCTATTTTTCTGCTGTTCGAAAACCTTGTTTTCAGGTTAAACGAATCGAAGAATGCAAAGTATACGCCAAAAACAAGTATGATAATTACATACTTATTCTTCAAGTAAGGCTTTACCTTTTCAAAATAATGTGATAGCTTTTCCATGGCTATAGAAGTTTTTGTATCACAACAAAGGTATGAATTATAATGTATTTTACAATATGCTATTTCTCTAAAGTTATTTTGGCAGGAAAAGTAAGTATGAATGAGCCTTTAAGAAACAGCTTTCAAATAGGCCTTTTTCTGTTGATTTACCTTTTGCAGATATCTGCCGCACTGTTGCAAACAATCATATCCTAACATCGTTCCTAAAATAAAGTCCTGTTCCGGAGTGAACTCATTTAATTTTTTGTTGCCAAAATGGCGGATTAGCTCCACACACACTTCCGAGCCGAAAAAAATATTAATCTTATGGGTATTTACTTCCTGTATCAGGTAACTGATGTTGCAATGTTTGAGTTTGACTTCTGCCTGTTGTCTGAAAGAAGCATCTAAGGTGTGAAGAATAAGCTTACGGATACCTTTTTGATATTCGTAAATATGATGAGTTAAAACTTTCATATATTACTTAAAGTCATTGATAATTGCATCGACCCAATTATTGATTCTGCTGTCTGTTTCGTTGCTCTCATTGTCTTCATCTAATGCCAAGCCCACGAATTGATTATTTTCTACAGCTCTTGACTCATCAAAAGAATATCCTTCCGTTGATACCGATCCCATTATTTTATATCCTTTATCTTTGATGCTGTCGTAAATAATCCCCATTCCATCTACAAAAGTATCAGGATAAGAGGAAGAATCGCCAACGCCGAACAGAGCAATAGTTTTACCGGTTAAATCAGCCTTTTTCAGTTGAGGTAAAAAACTATCCCAGTCATCTTGCAGGTCGCCAAGTCCCCAAGTGGATGTCCCCAATATAAGGTTTGTATACTGTTCCAGATCCGAAATGTTGAGATTGCTTACATCAATCAATGTAGCACCAGGTATTTTTCCTGCGATTTTTTCTGCAACAGATTTTGTATTACCCATTGTAGAACCATAAATAATAGCTGTTTTCATCGTTGTATATTTTATTAATATGATAATACAAAAATACAATGATCGGTAGGATTTTACCACCGCTATTTATAATGATTTTAAATAGACTAGTAGCTATTATAAGGTAATTAGGATTAAATTAGTTTGTTGTTATGTCTAATCCATCGTAAGCCAGAAATACATTATTGGGTAAAACCAGTTGAACTTCTTCGTGTAATCCCATTCCATGGCTGATATGAGTGAGATATGCCCGATGAGGTTTAATTTTCTCTATAAAAAATAAAGCTTGTTCCAATGCATTGTGTGATGGATGGGGTTTAATTCGCAAGGCGTCTATTACCAATACATCCAAATTTTGCAGTTTTTCGAATTCCGCTTCCGGAATATCATTGAAATCAGTTAAATAAGCAAAGTTACTGGTACGGAATCCCAGTATAGTTAATTTAAAATGATTCAACCGGATGGGACAGAAAACCATGTCTGCGGCAGAAAATTCATGCTTGTCGTCTATTGGGTGTAAGGTAATTTCGGGAACACTCAAAGGAAATTTGTTTTCTGAAAAGGAATAGGGCATGTTATTTTTAATGGCTTGTAATACCCTTCCTTCTGCATACAAGTCAATGCTTCCCAGAGGACGTACATCATCCAACCCGGCTACATGATCATAATGCTCGTGTGTAATTAAAATAGCATCCAGATGATTAATCTGGTGCGTGAGCATTTGCTGCCTGAAATCTGGCCCTGAATCTATTAAAACAGTCTTGTTTGCCGATCGTAACAGAACCGAAGACCTTAATCGTTTATCTTTGGTATTCGTTGATCGGCACACTTGGCAAGTACATCCTATTTCCGGTACTCCGGTAGAAGTCCCTGTGCCTAAGAATAAGATATCAAGTTTTTGAGAATTGGTAATGATATTATTTTCTTGCTTTTTCATTTTCAACTAAATATTTTTCATTCGGATGCGCCACTCATTCGGATAAAGATTATTACATCTGTTTCCCAGATTTTTTACCCAGCCAATTGGGACTTTTTGGTAAGTAAGCAGCACATATCCTTTATCTGTTGCAGGTATTTCAATAGATTCTTTTTGTAAAAAAAGAATGGCTGTTTTCAAATCAACTTCAACAGTATTGAATTGTTGTATATTAATGCTTTTTGATAAAGCCAAAGCTGTTTCCGGGATAAAGTCTTTGCCTTTTTGTTCGGCCAAAGAAATACCGCTAAACATAATGTGTAATCTCTTTTCCAGCAATTCTATTTCGTCTGCTTTTTCTGTAGGCAATGCCCTTATAATATTTTCAATGGTTGATATTTTCCAATTGTCCGGATGCTGTAAATTATATTTCAATGCTTCCGTTTCGGGAGAAATTTTAATGTTCTTTTTTTCTTTTTTCAGTTTAATGGTATTATTTTCATCTGCCGTTTTCCGCAATACAGAAATAAAAAATCCTTCGCCTTTGGTTTTGTGAGGATAAAAACGATATCCGGCATCTGATGCTGTAATGCCCCAACTTTCGTCTGTTTGTAGCAGCAATAGCTCAGCTCCGAGTTCATTAATTATCCATTGTACGTTTTCTTCATTTTCATACCGATTATAAGTGCAAGTGCTGTAAATAAGAATCCCTCCCGTTTTTAAAGCAGGCCAAGCAGTTGAAACAATATCCCGCTGGCGGTCTACACACTTTCGCACATTTTCGGGCGACCATTCCTGAATGGCTCTTTCATCTTTACGGAACATACCTTCGCCGGAGCAAGGCGCGTCTATCAGCATAGCGTCAAAAAACGAATATAAACCCTCGAAATCTTTCGGCTCATTATTGGTAACAATAACGTTTGAATTTCCCCATTTAATCATATTCTCGGCCAAAATATAAGCACGTGAGCGAATGATTTCGTTGCTTACCAGTAAACTACCTTCGGGCAATAATGATGATAAATGGGTGGACTTTCCACCGGGTGCTGCGCACAGATCTAACATATTAACCGATTTCCCGATATATTGCTTTACCACTTGCTCTACGAACATGGATGAGGCTTCCTGCACATAATAAGCTCCCGCGTGAAACAAAGGGTCGGCTGTAAACAAAGGACGTTTTTCGAGATAAAATCCGGTTCTGCACCAAGGAACCGGAGTATCTCCTTTTATTTCTGTTTTATTATTAATGCGAATACTGGTTGGAGAGTCTTGTTGTAACGATTGAAAAAAGGAATCCAACTTATTTCTAAGAATCGGCGTAATCTGATCAATAAAAGGTTGAGGTAAATTCATATTTGAAAGAAGCTAGTTGATGAAGAATAATTGATACAAATATAACATATATTTCTATTTTTGCATACGAAAAATGGAACTTTGAACAACTCTATTTCATGCCGGTATTATATCTTATTCCTGTTACTTTGGGCGATTCTACTATTGAACGCGTCCTCCCGCCTGTCAACAAAGAATTTATTCTTGGTATTAAATATTTTATTGTAGAAGATGTGCGTTCTGCACGGCGCTTCCTTAAAAAAACAGATAAGGATATCAATATCGACGAATTGACGTTCTATGCATTAAACCAACATACTTCTCCCGATGAAATCGCCGCATTTCTCAATCCGATGAGGCAAGGGTTCGATATGGGAATTATTTCCGAAGCAGGCTGTCCGGCTATTGCCGATCCTGGAGCAGATGTAGTGCGCATTGCACAGGAAAGAGAATACAAAGTCGTACCATTGGTAGGGCCGTCGTCTATTCTGCTTTCGTTGATGGCATCGGGATTTAACGGGCAGAGTTTTGCTTTTCATGGTTATTTGCCCATACAACCACAAGAAAGAATAAAGGCTTTGAAAAAATTGGAAAATCGTATTTATTCCGAAAACCAAACGCAGCTTTTTATCGAAACGCCTTACCGGAACCTGAAAATGTTTGAAGATATTGCAAACAATTGCGATTCGAGAACAAAGCTATGTATTGCGGCAGATTTAACACTGGATTCGGAGTATGTGAAAACCAAAACCATATCAGCTTGGAAAAAAGAAAAACCGGAAATTGACAAGAAACCTTGTATTTTTCTACTCTTCAAATAACTCACCGGTGTAAATATTCTTTTTATATAATTCTTCGAATTCAGAAACAAAATTTTCGGTAAAAATACCTGAGTTCAATTCTTCCATGATTTGTTTTATTGTCCAGAATCTACTTTCCTGAATATTATTATCTCTTCGTTTCAGATTTTCTATACCCTTTACATAATAAACAAAGGCCAATTGCTTTTCGTTATTGGTTTCCTTAATGTATTTTGTTAAGTAAACAGGTTTTATGCCTTTTAAACCATACCTGATTTTAGCCGTTCGGTGTATACATTCTTCTATTGTTTCTCCAAAAAGGAGATGATTGCTTATGGCTGTATCCCATTTTTCAGGAAAAATTAATTCTTTAGCTTTCCTTTTTTGCAGGTAAATAGTATTATTCGAAATAATATGTACTCTGATGATCGGGTGTAAATATTTTTCTTTACCTAATATGCTTTCTTTTTTTTCTACTTTCCCTATTACATCTCCTTTTTCATTAAGAATCGGATACCATTCTTCCTGTTTTAAATTGCAACGTATAATGTTTACCCTGATAAATTCGTAAATAATAACAAATATAAATATGTAATAAATAGATCTTTCTGTTGCTATTTCAAACATCTCTAAATTGGAAGCAATAAAAAAGAGAATGAGATAACTAATAAGAATAAATAAAAATATTTTTGTCAGGCGAAAAAATTCATTATAAAAGTTAGTTATGGAAATTTTGTTTTGATCAATGCGCTTTATCCTTTTTTGAAAAATAAGCAGAAAAATAAGATAGAAAGAAATTATTATGATGGGAAAAGTATTGTTAAGATATTCATTTTGAAATCTGCCAATAAAGAAAAAAATGCAACTGGCCATAAATAAAGATCCCAATATTCGGAAAATATTCCAATGGAGAAGTTCGCTCCGGAAAATAAAACCCAAGATGGCAAGCACAAAAACCGAAGCGCAACCAATAATAACACTGGCATAAACAGACAGATAATTATTAGCAGTAATAAACACTATTATCGAAAAGAAATCGTAAATAGGATTATAAAATTTCGATTTTGAATAATTGGCCATAAAATTCAGGTCATTAGTAAATCAAATAATAGAGTTTATATTGAATAAGAGTTTATTTTATATGATTATCAGTTACTTATGAAATGTATTGTTTTTTAATGTACTAAAAATGAGCAAATTGAAATATTTATTTGTAACGTGCTGATAATCATATATCTCAACGCTTATTGTATATAATGTCTAATATAAAAACCAATAAAATTAACTACAATCAAAAATAATTGTGGAGGGGGAGAGTACAATTTTAGTCAGCTCAATTAAAGAACAAATGAGTAGAAGAATAGTTTTATTTATCTTTAACCGACATCTCTTGTTTTTTCAATAAGACCTATCTGTTCCCCGCCAGCAGATAGGTTTTATTAAAAAATATTATTAAAAAGTCATTATACGGCTGATATACTTACCTATAATGTCAAATTCTATATTAACGACCGTGCCTTTCTGGATTTGATGAAAATTGGTATATTCATGTGTATAAGGAATAATAGCTACCTGAAAAGAACTGTTTGTCGGATTGCATACTGTTAAACTCACACCATTTACCGTTACAGAGCCTTTGTCAACGGTCATATATCCTTTTTTAGACATTTCTTTGTCAAAATCATACTCAAACGTATAATAAAAACTTCCGTCAGCTTCTTCAACTTTGGTACAAACAGCAGTTTGGTCGACATGTCCTTGCACAATATGCCCATCTAAACGACCATTCATCAACATGCTTCGCTCCAAGTTTACTTTACTTCCTATGGTTAGTAATCCTATGTTAGAACGGTCTAAAGTTTCTTTTATTGCTGTTACAGTATACGAGTCTGCTGTTTTATCTACAACAGTTAAACATACACCATTGTGAGCAACACTTTGGTCTATCTTGAGCTCATTTACAAATGAACATCTCATGATAATATGAAGGTTTTCTTTTTCCTTTTTTAACCCTATAACCAAAGCCGTTTCTTCTACTATTCCTGAAAACATATCTTTATTTTTTGCAAAGATATTATTTTTATTTACAAAATGAAATAGCCGATGGAAATCGGCTATTTAAATTACATTAAAGAAAAATGTAATGCGGAGGTATTTAAGTTGTATTTATCTTTTTGCTTTTATCTTCAATAATTACAGAACAAACCAAAATATATAAGTTGTTCTACTGCAAAAGTACAAATAATGGCCTATTATAAAACAACTATTTGGTTAATTATATTTAAAATGATAAAATACTTGAAAAATAACTTTACAATTTGGATAAATAATTGTTTCTCTTTTGACTAACAGGATTTGTAATAAAGTTTTATGATTTGAAAGGAATAGATTCCTGATATTTTACTTAGTTTTGTAAAATGTAATAAAAGAAAATTTTGAGAAACAAAATTATTTAAATGAAAAAAATAATATCAATAACTTTAGTAATAATTTATTTTACCGCTTGTAGTACTATGAAGAAAGAAAATGATAATTTTAATTATAAGGTCGATATGTTTGCCGATATCGAAGTATTGCGTTACCAGGTAATCGATTTTCAAAACCTGTCATTACAACAAAAACAATACATTTATTATTTATCTCAGGCCGCACTGGAAGGAAGAGATATTTTGTTCGACCAGAATTACAAATATAATTTATTGATACGAAAAACATTCGAAGTTATTTACGAGAATTATACTGGCGACAGAACCACTGATGAATTCAAAGAATTTGAAACTTATCTGAAAAGGATTTGGTTTTCCAACGGAATTCATCACCATTATTCCATGCAAAAATTTGCTCCCGGATTTTCGGTCGAATATTTCAAAGAATTATTCCAACATACAGATACATCTCTTTTACCAATAACTAAAGATCAAACCACAGGAGACCTGCTTGCTTTTTTAACTCCGATTATTTTTGATCCTACTGTTGCTCCTATCCGTGTAAACCTAAAACATGGAGATGATGTGATACTTACTTCTGCTAATAACTATTACGAAGGAGTTACACAAAAAGAAGTAGAAAATTTTTACTCAGCTTTTAAGGATATAAACGACCCTAGACCCCTTTCTTATGGATTGAACAGTAAACTGGAAAAAGAAGATGGTAAGCTGGTAGAAAAGGTATGGAAAGCAGGCGGCATGTATAGCCCTGCCATCGAACGTATTACTTACTGGCTCGAAAAAGCGAAAGAAGTAGCGGAGAATGAACAACAACAGCGTATTATAGATAAACTCATTGCTTTTTATCAGACAGGAGATTTAATGATTTTTGATGAATATAGCATTTTGTGGGTGGAAGATTCTGCTTCGCATATTGATTTTGTGAACGGATTTATCGAAACCTATGGAGATCCATTGGGATTGAAAGCCAGTTGGGAATCTCTCGTTAATTTTAAAAACATAGAAGCTACTAAGCGTACCGAAACCATCAGCAACAATGCGCAATGGTTCGAAGATCATTCACCTGTCGACAGCAGGTTTAAAAAGGAAGAGGTAAAAGGAGTCTCAGCCAAGGTAATTACGGCTGCTATGCTTGCGGGCGATTGCTATCCCGCAACACCTATTGGTATTAACTTGCCCAATTCTAATTGGATTCGCAAAGAATATGGTTCCAAATCAGTTACCATCGAAAATATTACCGAAGCATATGACAAAGCCGCCAAAGGAAACGGATTTCTGGAAGAATTTGTATGGAGCGATCTGGAACGTGAGTTGATGGAGAAATATGGCTTCATAACCGATAACCTGCATACCGATTTACACGAATGTCTGGGGCATGGATCGGGCAAAATGCTTCCCGGCGTTGATCCCGATACTTTAAAAGCTTATGGCGCTACCATTGAGGAAACCCGTGCCGATCTTTTCGGACTATATTATATGGCGGACGAAAAAATGATAGAACTCGGGTTATTACCCAATAAAGACGCTTTCAAGGCCGAGTATTATAAATATATGATGAATGGATTAATGACCCAATTGGTAAGGATAAAACCGGGAGATCATATTCAGGAATCGCATATGCGCAACCGCCAGCTTATTGCCAAATGGGTTTTTGAAAAAGGGCAGAAAGACAATGTTGTTGAAATAAAGAAACGAGATGATAAATCTTTTGTTGTGATTAATGATTATCAGAAATTACGCCATTTAATCGGACAATTATTAGCAGAAGTACAACGAATAAAATCCGAAGGAGATTACAACGGAGCTAAATCCCTGGTCGAAAAATATGGCGTTACATTTGATCCGAAATTGCACCAGGAAATTCTAAGCCGCTACGAAAAACTACATATCGCTCCTTACAAAGGATTTGTTAATCCGGTTTATACCCCAGCCTTTGATAATAGAGGGAATATAACAGATATAAAAGTAGATTACACGGAAGGGTATACAGCGCAAATGCTACGTTATTCCAAAGAATTTTCGAATTTGCCTGTTGATAATAAGTAAGCGGTTCCTGTTATATAAATCTCATAACAGGGGTTTTTATTTATCGCGTGCTATGCTCAACCGGGTGGAGACGGGGCGCGCAACGTC
>JAVBUB010000152.1:0-10206 GCA_031555675.1 Paludibacteraceae bacterium
ACAATACATACACCGTTCATTGCCATGGCAGGAACCTGAAATGTGATGGATTTACCGCCGCCAGTAGGCATCAAACCCAATGTATCCCGTCCCGAAGCTACGGAAAGAATAATTTCATCCTGCAACGACCGGAATTCCGAATAACCCCAGTATTGTTGAAGAATAGCTTTGTATTTTTCTATTTCTGAAGAGGCCAATTTTATAATAAAATTAGAACGCGGATGATACGGATTCGACGGATTCTCACAAATTAGTTTGCGATTTCTGTTGTATCTGCGTCATCCGCGTTCTGTTATCAAGTTCTATGTTTAATTCAGGGCCGACTCTAAGTCTGCCACCGAATATAAACGTTCTATAATCCCAAGTTATCTTTTTCACTGTGCGTTGGCACAATTTTAATGTCTTTTATTTGCAGTTGTATATTGGTGTTACCATTGAATGTGTTTTCTTCAATAGTATAGCAAATATCCAACGGATTCAGTTCTTTTATAGCGTTGTTATACTCGGACATGCCAAAAGCGATTCCGTTCATTACCACTTCAGAGTTTTTATCCACCAGTTCGAGTTTCAGGTGTTCCTGTTCTTTACCTACAACACGGCTTGTTCCATAATCGAAAACTCTTTTGGAGCAGAAAATAGGTTTCATATTTTCGGGGCCAAAAGGATTGAATTGTTTCAATACGCGAAAAAATTTAGGAGTAATATCCTTGAATTCGAGCATGGCTTCTATCTCAATTTGTGGGTAAGTTTGTTCCAACAAAATGTTTTCTGTAACATATTTTTCAAATGTCTCCATAAAAATGGGCACATTTTCTTCTTTCATAGAAAGGCCGGCCGCATACATATGTCCTCCGAAATTTTCCAATAAATGGCGACACGCGTCTATAGCTTTGTAAAGATCGAATCCGGGAACCGAACGGGCAGATCCTGTAGCTAGTCCATTTGAATTCGTTAAAACAACAGTAGGGCGGTGATGCATTTCAGAAAGGCGCGAAGCCACAATTCCTATTACACCTTTGTGCCAGTTGGGATTATAAACAACAATCGACTTTTTGTTTTCGTATGATTTGTCGTTTTTGATAAAATTATCCGCTTCTTCCGTTATGTTTTTATCCAGCGATTTACGTTCATCGTTGTAAGTGTTGATGGTATCGCTTTTTTCTTTGGCAAAAGAAACATCTTTGGCAATCAATAGTTCTACTGCTTCATTTCCGCTTTGCATTCTTCCCGATGCATTGATGCGAGGTCCTATTTTGAAAACGATATCGGAAATAAGAATTTCCTTGTCGGTAAGTCCGCAAAGGTCAATAATACTTTTCAGTCCAATACTTGGATTAGAGTTGATTTGCTTTAGTCCATGGTAAGCCATTACGCGATTTTCACCTGTAATAGGCACAATATCCGAAGCAATACTTACGGCAACCAGATCTAATAAAGGAGTAAGCTGTGAAAATGGTATTTTATTGCTGATAGCAAAGGCCTGCATGAATTTGAATCCTACGCCGCAACCGGAAAGGTGGCTATAAGGATAAACAGTATCTTCGCGTTTGGGATCAAGTACGGCAACAGCCTTGGGTAACGTAGCGTCCGGTGTGTGGTGGTCGCAAATAATAAAATCCACTCCTTTTTCGGCGGCATAGTCTATTTTTTCTATTGCTTTAATACCACAGTCCAGCGCAATGACAAGGGAGAAACCATTCTCGGCAGCAAAATCAATTCCCTTGTAAGATATTCCATAACCTTCTCCGTATCTGTCAGGGATGTAAAAATCTATAGCAGAATAAAACTGCTTCAAAAATATATAAACAAGAGCAACGGCAGTTGTTCCATCTACATCGTAATCCCCATAAATAAGAATTTTTTCTTTGTTTCCCATCGCAGCACTAAGCCTATCTACGGCTTTATGCATATCGCGCATCAAAAAAGGATCATGCAAGTCTTCCAGCTGTGGGCGGAAAAACTTTTTAGCTTCATTAAAAGTTGTTATCCCTCTTTGTAGTAATAGTTGAGCTAATACCGGATTAATGCCTAATTCATCTGCGAGTTTGTTTTTTTGTAATTCTTGTTCTTTGTTTAAAGGGGTGTAAGACCACTTATTTATCATTATGTTGTATATTATTTTCAGAAGCAAGAGTGTAATTGCTTTACAATTACACTGAAAATAAGAGTAAATACTCAAAATTTCAGTCCCCTTTTTGTTTTCTAAAGTAAGGTAGGAAACTTTTAACTGTTTATTTCACAGAAAAATACATTATAACTTTTCAAACAGAAAGATAATACATGTATAATCTGTAAAGATAGTAATAAAAATGAGAAATTTTGTCGAATGATTAATTTTATTTTTCGGTAAGAATATTGTATATAATATTTTGAATTTCATGTTTTTGTATTTAAAAATAGAAAATATACTCGCAATTTTCAATAAATTTTAGAGATTAACTTTTTCCATGTCGATTAAATTGTATTTTTGTGATATTAAAATTGGGAGGAGAATTATTATGAAAATGGATGAGGAAATAAGGAACGCAATGGAGGTTCTTCGTTCCGGAGGTATTATTCTTTATCCTACAGATACTATCTGGGGTATTGGATGCGATGCTACCAATATCGATGCAGTAAAGAAAATATATGAGTTGAAACAGCGTTTAGACAGTAAATCAATGTTGGTATTGGTTGATAATCCCGGTAAAATTCAATCATATGTGGAAGAAATGCCCGATATGGCATGGGATTTAATTGAATTCAGCGATAAGCCGTTAACGATTATATATTCCGGAGCTAAGAATCTGGCAAATAACCTTATGGGAGAAGATGGAAGTATTGGCATCAGGGTAACCAATGAAGCATTTTCGAAAAAACTTTGCGAACGTTTCAGAAAACCCATTGTTTCTACTTCTGCAAATATGAGCGGCATGCCGTCTCCGGAAAATTTCAAAGATATTTTTGATGAAATATTGAATGGAGTTGATTATATAGTTGATTTTCGCCGTAACGAAACTTCCAAATCAAAGCCATCAAGTATTATAAAGCTTGATAAAGGAAATGTTGTAACGGTAATCAGACAGTAATATCTGTTGCAGTGAGTGCCAATGATATGGAATGAATAATGAATAAGCAAAAACAACTTTTCAAATATATTTTTTTAGACATTGTTTCGGCAATTGTCAGCTGGGCTTTGTTTATTTTGTTTCGTGCAATTGCGTTCGATAAAATTTCGCCCGAAGATATAGGAGATTATGCTTTGCATTACAATTTTGCGATCATCTTTCTGTTTATTCCCCTATATTGGTTTGCTGTACATTACATTTCCGGTTATTATAACCAGGTACTTCGAAAATCCAGATTATCCGAACTATTTACCACTATTATTAGTTCCTTCTTTGGTTGCCTTGTGCTCTTTTTCTTTTTGCTTATGAAGGACAGGGAAACTTATGATTATTACATCTCTTTTTTTGTATTGCTTATATTACACTTTTTGTTCACTTACGCCGGCAGGGTAATTATAACACAAGCCGCAACAAAAAACACACACAATCGTATCTGGGGATTTAATACATTAATCATCGGAACCGGTAAAAATGCCTTGTCTATTGCCTATGAACTTGATCAAATGAAGCAATCTTTGGGAAATAATATTATAGGTTTTGTTGCTACCGAAAGTAATCATACAAAAGTAGATCAGGAGCGTATTTTAGGTACGTTAAATGATTTGGAAAAAATTATAGAAGAGCGGAAAATTAAAGAGATAATTGTAGCAGTAGATAAAAGTGAAAGTAACCTGATATTTAATATATTGGGAAGATCATATCAACATGATGTGGAAGTAAAAACTATCCCCAGTCTTCACGAAATTATTCATGGAGGAATTCGCATGTCTACAATTTATGCCATGCCTTTAATCAGTTTATCGCAAAATGATATGCCGTATTGGCAACAAAATATTAAACGAATTTTCGATATTTTTACTTCTATCTTCGTGTTGATATTTATGTCTCCACTTTTTTTACTGATCGCATTAAAAGTGAAGCTGAGTTCTCCAGGGCCTGTGTTTTACAAACAAGAACGCATTGGGAAACATGGAAAACCATTTAAGATGATAAAATTCCGAACAATGAAAGTTGATTCGGAAGTCGAAATTCCTTTGCTTGCGACTGTAAACGATGAGCGAGTTACCTCTTTTGGGAAAATACTCCGAAAGTATAGGTTGGATGAATTGCCTCAGTTTTATAACGTTTTAAAAGGGAATATGTCTATTGTGGGATACCGTCCCGAGCGGCAGTATTTTATTGATCGAATTGTAAAAAAGGCACCACATTATTATTTACTGCAAAGAATCTCCCCGGGAATAACTTCTTGGGGAATGGTAAAATATGGCTATGCAAATAGTGTGGATAAAATGGTTGAACGTCTTGAGTATGATATTATTTACATTGAAAATCTTTCGTTAATGATTGATTTGAAAATTTTAATTTATACTTTTAAAATCATTTTTAATGGCAGGGGGATTTAATATTGATAAGTGTAGATAAATGACTACGCCGATAAATATTGATAAAACAAGGTTTATCCATTTTTATCTTATTTTTTTATGAACAACGATTGGTATTTAAAGATGATTTCCTGGCGGGAAAAAAATGTCAAAGAGCGACATTTTGTACTTTTTCTCAGCTTGTTAGTTGGTATATTCACTGCATTTGCCGCTTTCATCCTTAAAACCCTTATTCATTTTATACAGGAAATTTTAAAAAAAGGCATCAATATAGATAGTGCCAACCTTTTATATCTGGTGTATCCTATTATCGGGATTACTATAGCCAGTCTTTTTGTGCGTAAAATTGTGAAAGATGATATCAGTCATGGAGTAACAAAAATACTATACGCCATTTCGCAAGGAAAAGCCCGTATTAAATTGCATAATATGTGGACTTCCATTGTAGCCAGTTCTATTACCATTGGTTTTGGAGGATCTGTAGGAGCTGAGGCTCCTATTGTACTTACCGGTTCTGCCATAGGCTCTAACTTGGGCAGTTTCTTTAAAATGAACCAAAAGACCTTGCAGCTAATGCTAGGTTGTGGAGCTGCCGGAGCGTTGGCCGGAATATTTAAGGCCCCTATTGCAGGCGTGCTTTTTACGTTAGAGGTATTGATGCTCGATCTAACCATGGCATCGCTCATACCTTTGATGATATGCTCGGTAACAGCCACTTCGGTTTCTTATTTTCTGATGGGTACGGAACCCATGTTTAATTTTGTAATTACCGAACCTTTTTCCGTTTTTCGTATTCCTACTATCATATTACTGGGCTTGGTTTGTGGATTTGTTTCACTGTATTTTACCCGCGGAATGAACTGGCTCGAAGATATTTTCCGCAAACTAAAGCTCCCCTATAAAAAACTCGCTTTTGGTGGTATAATGCTTAGCCTGCTCATTTTCTTTTTTCCATCACTGTATGGTGAAGGTTATGATATTATTTCACTTTTGCTCAGCGAGAAAGGACAGGAAGTAATGAATGGTAGTATTTTTTATTCTTTAGGTGGCAATAGCTGGTTGTTGGTATTTTATCTGAGTCTCGTAGTTATATTCAAGGTTTTTGCTACTGCGGCAACCAATGGTTCCGGAGGAACTGGAGGCATATTTGCGCCCAGTTTGTTTATGGGATGCTTAACAGGTTTTATTGTGGCCCGTTTAATTAATTTATCCGGTATCGCCACAGTACCCGAAGCTAATTTTGCATTTGCTGGTATGGCAGGAGTGATGGCAGGTGTTATGCACTCACCGTTTACAGCTATATTCCTTATTGCCGAGCTTACCGGAGGATATAATCTATTTATGTCCCTGATGATTACCTCTATGGTTTCTTATCTGACCATCAAAGTCTTTGAGCCACATAGCTTATATGCCATGCGCTTGGCTAAACGAGGCGAGTTGGTAACACACCATAAAGACCGTGCGGTGCTAACTCTGTTGAAGATGGACAGCGTTATCGAAAGAGATTTGCAAATAGTAGATCCGGAAATGACGTTAGGTGAACTGATAAAGGTAATATCCCAATCGAAACGTAATATTTTTCCGGTAGTAGATCAAGGCGGAAAATTATTGGGAATTGTATTACTCGATGATATTCGTAATATTATGTTTCGTCCGGAACTTTATCAACGTTTTAAAGTGCGGAAATTGATGATTTCTCCTCCGGCTAAAATAAGTATTGACTTACCGATGGAAAAGGTAATGGATATGTTTGAAAAAACCAATGCGTGGAATCTTCCGGTAATAGATAATGAAGATAAATATGTAGGTTTTGTTTCCAAATCTAAGATATTTAACTCATACCGAAATGTGTTAGTCCATTTTTCGGATGAATAATCAAATGAGTATTCTACCTTTTCCCGAATAAAAAATTAAGCGACAGGTTTTAAATTCTTGTTAATTGCTTCATATTGCTTTCGAAATTCTGGTGTGGTCAGGCATCCCAAAAACAAATGTCTTCTGTTTTGATTACAATTACACTACACTTCTCTATATTCGAAAATGGCGATTCTTTTTTGCTCTTTGGTCATTAAATTCTTCCATATAAACTTTGTTTTAATGATTTGGAGAAACTTTCAGCCACCGTATTATCCCAATTATTTCGGATCAATAGTAAAATCCGGTTGGTAAAATTTAAGAAAATATAGGATGACGTAAAAAATAAGTAATTTTTTTAGGGACTGACAACATTGAAGCTAAAATAATACCATCTGGAACACCGTGGGTGTTTTCCTTTGAATAACCCCCGGATTTATCCGGGAAGAAAAAGCGAGATGACACTGGCCGGAACTCTGTAAGAATTCTCCAACTTAGAAACAGACAACTCCTCCGGAGTTAAATATCACTTAGGTTTATTTCCCCCAGATAAATCCGAGGGTTATTATTAACCAGGAAAGTCCCATAGACTTTTATAATACATTGATCCGTTTTTATATTGATCCTGTTTTATGGGGCCAACCGGAAATTCCACTTGACTGACCTATTATTTCTAAAACTTAAAAAAGCCTTGTAATCAAAATTCTTTCATAAAAAAGAGATTGTCTCAAAAGTTCTTTCTTAGTGTTTAAAGAACTTTTGAGACAATCTCTTTTCTCTGGAAATATGTTTTCCTATTATTTTATGTCATTTTTAGCTTCTGGGCCTACTTTACTCATAGCACAACGGAAACCAATGTCGTTACGTCTTTCTGTTTGATCCAACCAACGACGTGTAGATGGATTCAACCAGTAAGCGCGATCTTTCCATGAACCTCCTTTATAAACACGTGTAGTATTTGATATTTTTGAGTTTAAAAGGCTTTCAACATCGCTTTCTGCATCAGGGTCATATAACATTTTTGTAGCAAGATCAGGATCCATATCCACTTTCCATTTGCTTTTATCCAAGCTAGTACGTGAATCTCCGTCTTTGTAGTTGCGAACATCCAATGAAGCGTATAATTTAGGATCATTTTCTTTATCGGCATCGATAACAAAAATAACACGTCCTAAGCTGTCGATTTTAGGAACTTTAACTGCACTACCATTTCCACTTTCTACAGTTGATTCGGTAAAAATAGGAGATACATATTCATTTCCGCGGAAAGGATTATATTCTTGAACATCTTCGGCAGATAGAGGACGGTATACATCATATACCCACTCGTTTACGTTTCCGGCCATGTTGTATAATCCGAATGCGTTAGGGAAGTAAGCATCAACACGAGCTGTAATAGTTGCTCTATCATTAAGTTGTCCAGCCATACCCATCATGTCACCTCTACCACGAACAAAGTTAGCTTGCATTTGTCCTCTGTATTTTTTCTGCGCAGTACGCATCTGATCTCCATCCCAAGGGTAAATTTTCTTATTGTCAAAATTTTCTTCATCTAGTGTTGTCAGAATACCGAAAGCTGCATATTCCCATTCGGCTTCGGTTGGAAGACGAAATTTAGGGAACATTACTCCATCGGACATGTTTGTTTTTCTAACTTCTCCGTATACAGTTTTCGTTGGACGTTTTCCCTGAGTTGGCTGATAATCGGAACTAAGTTGATATTTATCTGTATTGAAAACTTGATTTTGAGCGACATCCAATACGTCTGGATTAGTACTCAAAGTTTCGAAATCGGGAAATGTAATAACGCCCGATTTTACCAAGCGGTCTTCGTTAACGCGATCGCCACGCCAGATACAATAGTCCATGGCTTGTTCCCAGCTTACTCCGACAACAGGATAGTTGTGATATGCTACGTGAGAAAAGTAATATTGCAGATAAGGCTCATTATAAGCTAATTGTTCACGCCAAACAGTAGTGTCGGGTAAAGCGCGTTGAACTAATTCAGGAACAGATCCTAAAACGAGTCGCATCCAATGAACATATTCTTGCCAGTTAAGATTGCTGATTTCATATTCGTCCATGTAGAAAGAACTTACAGTAACACGACGTGGAACATTATTCCAATCGTAAAGAATATCTTCTCCTACTCGTCCCATGGTAAATGTTCCACCTTCAATGAAAGTCATGCCGGGTGGTGTTTCTTGTTTATAGTCACCTACAACTTGAAAACCGCCATTTTTTTTGTCATTGTAATTCCAACCGGTAGTATTAGATTGTTGTTTCCCTCCGCAGGATGCTAATACTAAAGCTGAAAACAAAACGAATAAAATCTTAGAAATTGCTTTATTCATAATAAAAGATTAAATAGGTTTAGGCTACAAATATAACTTAAATATGATAATTATTATTGTATAAAAATGTTTTTTTTTGATTTTTTGACCACTTAAGCAGGCCAAAGGTAATATAATTTCTATTTTTGTGAAAGAAAAACCGGAAAAAAAACCAGAAAATTGAATTTTAACATTTATAACTTCAGATATGAACTTATTTCTTGATATAAAAAAAAGACCTTTGGTAATGGGAATATTGAATGTAACGCCCGATTCTTTTTTCGATGGAGGAAAATATGTAGAGAACGAAAATATATTGAAAAAGGTAGGGAAAATGCTGGAAGAAGGTGCCGATATTATTGATATCGGAGGGTATTCTTCGCGGCCTTCGGCAAAGAATGTTACCGAAGAAGAAGAAATGAATCGTTTATTTCCATGCGTTGAATTGATATTGAAAAAATTTCCTGAAACAGTTTTGTCGGTTGATACTTTCCGGTCCGGTATTGCAAAAAAATTACTGTCTGATTTTAATGTTGCTATAATAAATGATATTTCCGGAGGAACATTGGATGAAAATATGATTACCACAATGGCAGAATTTAAGCATGCCTATTACGTATTAATGCACATGCGCGGAACGCCTCAAACTATGCAACAGGAAGAAAATATTTCTTATCATAATATAGTGAAAGATATATCTGATTTTTTTATTTCTAAGATAAATGAGTTTAATGCATTAGGATTCAGTAATATAATTTTGGACCCAGGGTTTGGTTTTGCAAAAACCACCGAACAAAATTATGAATTACTAAAAAATCTGTCAAAATTTTGTATTTTTGAAAAACCGATTTTAGCCGGGATGTCACGCAAAACAATGTTGTGGAAAACGCTGGAATGTGAACCCAAAGACTGTTTAAATGCCACAACAGTGGTAAATACGATGGCTTTGATGAATGGAGCCAATATTTTGCGTGTACATGATGTAAAAGAAGCAGTAGAATGTGTGAAAATTTATCAGCAATATTATAATATATGATTTTTGAATTTGGCATTAAAGATATTATAGACATTTTTTTAGTCGCGGTAATTCTTTATCAAACATATCGCTTGATGAAAGGTACCGGAGCGCTTAGTATATTTATCGGCGTACTATCTTTTGTCGTTTTTTGGTTTCTGGTAACACATGTTTTTGAGATGGAGCTGCTGGGACTTATATTGAATAGCATTATGAGCTTGGTTCCTATATTATTGATTGTGATTTTTCAGGAAGAAATCAGGCGGTTTTTCTTTATGCTCGGGAACAAAAGAAGCAATCATCAATTTTTCAAGAAGATAGCCGGCTTTTTTAGCAATAAAGAAGATAAGGTAAATGATTTGCTGGTAATGCAGGTGGTTACCGCTTGCCGTAAAATGTCTAAAAACAAAATAGGAGCGCTTATTGTAATAGAGCGGGATGCCGCATTGACGAATTATATTGAAACTGGTGAAATTATTAATGCGGATATCAGTGCACGATTAATTGAAAATATA
>JAVBUB010000032.1:0-3640 GCA_031555675.1 Paludibacteraceae bacterium
AATATTTTAAATCTTTAGTGGTATAATTTAAATGAATTGCAAAAGTAGAAAAACTATTCTTTATAAGCAATAAGAAAAATGATAAATATATGGCGTTGATTTTCAGTGTAAAGTGTTGATTTTTTTAATTTTTATCCCAAAAAAGAGAATTTCAACTTGCATCGTTAAAAATATAGTTCTATCTTTGCACCGCTTTTGTAGTAAAGTAACCAAAGAATGATTTAGTAGCTCAGCAGGTAGAGCACATCCCTTTTAAGGATGGGGTCCTGGGTTCGAGCCCCAGCTGAATCACAAAAGCCTGATAAGCAATAAGCTAAAAGGTAACAGAGTTGAGGAAAAGCCTACGTTTCGTTAGAAATGTAGGCTTTTTTCATTAGTGCAACTTAAACAAAAACAATTTGCTGAAAAAATAAAATTTGAAAAATAGATTTTATATGTATGCAAGGTTTTCTTCCTTTTCTACATCTTAATTATATAGAATAAAGAGAGTAGAACAATTTTTCAGTAAACAAATTGAGATGCTGAATCTAAAATAATTTTTGTTCTGCCTTGTTCTTTTGTTCTAAAAATTTGCATTTAATTCCAATTACGTTTGACACTAGTTATAAGAACTTATTATCTCAATTCAGATACTAAAAATTCGGAACTATGAAAAAAATATGCGATACATTATCACGTATGTGCAATCAAAGCATTTATATCATTGATAATTTGAAACAAGAATATTTCTATGTTTCTCCTCATCCTTTATTTTTGTGTGGCTACACGGTTCAAGATGTCTTGAAAATGGGTTATAGCTATTATGAGAAGATTATATTACCGGAAGATTTACCTTTGATAACCGAAATAAACCAATGTTATCAGCAATTGCTTTTTGATGTGAATTCCGAATCCCGAAGTAATTTTTGTGTTTCATGTGATTTTCATATTTTGCATAAGAATGGCACAAAAGTATTGGTAAATCAGAAAGTATCACCGGTTTCTTTTACAGAAGATGGTAGTTTGTGGCTGGCTATTGCGGCAGTTAACTATTCTCCCCATAAAAAAGCCGGTAATGTTGTCTTTGCACAACAAAATAAGGATGAATATTATACCTATGATTTTGTTAAAAAGAAGGTAGTTCGTTTTTATCAAGATAAACTCTCCAGGCGTGAAGAAGAAATTGTATCACTGGTAATGAGAGGATGTGATGCGGCAGAAATAGCGAATATGTTGTGTATTAGCATACATACGGTAAAAAATCATCGTGTTAGCATCGAAAGAAAGCTGGGTGTAAATAATTTGTCCAATGCAGTATCTATGTTTTGTACCGCTTTTTAATTTAATTCCAAGAAACGGACATATTCATGTTTTCCTTCTTCAAGCAAAAGTTGTTCTGAAGATTTTATGGGAGCAAATAATTCCTGTTCGATATGTATAGCGCCTTTTTTTATGCTTCGTTTCCAGGTGCCGATTACTTTTCCGTTTAAAACTATTATTGGTTTAAAAATGCCATTACTCGAAATAGCCCGCGAACCAAAAACCGGATCGAGTATATCCGCCCGGTTTTTATAGCTGATGACGAACTCGTCGAATGCAGGCAAAAAAAATGCTTGGAGCGTTTTGTTTTCGGTAAAATTGGTTGAAAAAAAATACTCCGAACCATTTATTTTCTCCATAATAAAATATTGTTTTATCATTTCCAATCCTTTGCGGGCATCTGAAGTTTTCAATCCGCTCCACCAAATAAAATCGGCCAGTGTGGCGGGCGCATGGCTTGTAAAATAACGCAATGCCAGGGTAGCCAATGCTTCATCTTTGGTGTAGGAAGGCGTATACGGAACCCGTTCGTGGAGTAGGGCATAGGTAGCTTCCTTACCACGGGAAGCACCACTACAGATAATGCCTTCCTGCTCGGCCCTCATGAGTACATGGTAAATGCCGTATACACCCGGCATTATTTTTTCATGTTCAAATGCTGCCACTATTTCGGAACGGGTAAGGTGCTTACTTCCTTCAAGTACTTTTTCGATGATTTTGTTGCAACGGGAAAAAAGCGCTTCATCCAGTCCAAAGCGTTTATCGCCATGCGAAGCAGCTTGTTTTACTTGCGGAGCTGTAATCTGGAGTATCCAGCGGATGTCTTGTGCGGTTACTAAGTGCCAGGTTGGACGCATCAGGTGAGTACGTAAAATATTTCCTTCGTTCAGGGCGCTTTCTATTGTTTTGTTGGTAGTGCCGGACATACGGCATCCTACTGCCCAACGACACATAGTGGCATCCTGTGCTTGTATGGCGCCCATATGGGCTACCAATTCTTGAGGACTTGACATTGCTTGACTGCCGATTTGCTGGTTAAATATACGTTGTAGGCCAATGTTCATGTATACTTTTATTGGTTTAGAAATGAAAACAAAGAAGCCTAACTCGTTAATGGTTAGGCTTCTTTAGTCGGGGTGGCGGGATTCGAACCCACGACCCCCTGCTCCCAAAGCAGGTGCGCTAGCCGGACTGCGCTACACCCCGTATTATATTGCGGTGCAAAGGTATGTATATTTTGTAATCTATCAAGCAGAATGTAAATTTTTTTTTAAAAAAAATATTCTTGAAAAATAAAGTGTTTAAAATGAATAAAATAGAGATAGTAGTTTTTTGAGGAAGATTTTCAAAATATTGGATAATTCAGATTAACGCAAAACATTCTTTAGACCTTCTTCTAATGACAAAATACTAAAATATCATCATTATTGATGATTGTGCCAATCTTCCATCTTATCTTTCTTTGCATCGTTCTTTTTTTCGAAACCCAATGCCGTTCGACAGTATACTCAATAATAAGTTTATTGCCATTATCCATCCCAACTACCTTATTAGTTGCGGGTTGAAGTCGTTGCTTGAAAACCACTTTAGTGCAACCAATACGACCAGTTTTTCCGGTTATGAAGAATATCTGGATGAGAAGGACAATACGTTTCCTTTTCATTTTATTTTTATTCATTCTGAAGCATACGCTTTGTATTATGAACAACTCAAGTCTCTGAAAAATAAACTGATAATCCTTACCGGAATTCATTCGACCTCTTCATCTGCCGGATTAAATATTAACCTTCCTAAAGATGAGATCATACAAAATCTCAGAAATATTTTTTCTTCCAAAATAAAGGAACCTTCTTTGGATGATAATCAGGATTCCCTTTCGGCACGGGAAATTGATGTGCTTAAATGCGTGGCACTGGGATTACAAAATAAACAAATTGCCGAGCAGTTATGTATCAGTTCGCATACAGTAGTATCGCACAGGAAAAACATTACCCGGAAATTAGGCCTTAACTCTGTTTCAGGGTTAACTGTTTATGCACTGATCAATGGGTTGATTACTTCCGAAGATATCCAACATCACTAATAATAAGGATGTCGTTTTCTTGATTTTTCCCTTTTAATACTCTGAAACCACCTGACAGAAGATAATACAAACATTACTTCTTTTCTGTTGATTTTTGAAATTTCCTAAAAATATGGGATTGTGTGGCCTATAATCAGATTATAATTTTGTATCGTCAAAATTAGAAGACATTGGTTTTAAACATACCTAATTAAATCATGAAAATAAAATCAGAAGAATTAATCAGAAGAACTTAGTTTAAACTTCTTTAAAAAGACA
>JAVBUB010000120.1:0-23984 GCA_031555675.1 Paludibacteraceae bacterium
ACTTCATCTTCATAGTTATAAACTTCGGATATTTTAGGCACAAGTTTTGAAAACTTGCACCAACAGGTGCTACAATGCAAACAGCGAGAACAGGCCTTAAGTTTGCGAGGTCAGTAGCAGGAAAACTTTTAAATACAGGCGCTAAAACGGTATTATCTTTAAATACAGGAGACATTTATCCTCGAGTACAATAGGCACTATCCTCGAGTGCAATGAGTACTATATCAGATAGAAAATTTGTTTATTTTCAAAATAATATTTATATTTACCCCACGATGTTACACCGTAAGAGACGGGGCACGCCCCGTCTCTTACTACAACAAAACATCCAATTATTGAACCAAAGGTCACAACCATACAGGATAATTATTAAATATTGAATCTTTGAGTCACGCAGTGCCATATATCGCCCCAATTAAGTTTTTCATGAAACACAAATTGCATTTCTCGCAAATTATTATTAAATACACAAGTAAAATTTAGTTTTTTACAAGGATTATTACGCCTCCAATCAAAACTTACAGGATTTCGTCAGGCTTTTTGTATTTGTAAACTTTACAGGGGTGCTGAAAACTGTATAGAGTAGGCAAAATTTTAAATCTTATGATTATGAAAAAGAAACCATTCTTTCGATTTAGCTTGCTAATAACCTTAGGTTTGGCAAGCGTGGGGTTTAGCTCGTGTAAGGGCGACGAACCGGTAGACCAAGCCATAGCTGTACAAAGCATTAGTTTAAACAAAAGCACGATGGCGCTTGCTATAGGTAGTACAGAAACCTTGCAGGCAACGATCAACCCCGACAATGCTTCCAATAAAACCGTTACATGGGCAAGCTCCAACAACACCATTGCTACAGTAGATACCGAAGGTAAAGTAACTGCCCTTGCCGACGGTACGGTAACAATTACTGCCCAGGCGGGCGACAAAACGGCTACTTGCGCCGTAACCATCTCGGACAATGTTGTAGCTGTAAGCAGCGTATCAATAGATAAAACTACGCTTAAACTTACCATAAGTGAGTCCGAAACCCTGCTAACTACCATACTACCTGCCAATGCTACCGACCAAACCGTTACATGGAGCTGTAACAACGCTAATGCAACTGTAGATGCTACCGGAAAAGTAACTGCCTTAGCCAATGGGACAGCCGTAATTACCGCTGCTGTAGGCAGCATAACGGCTACTTGTAGTATTACTATATTAGATGGCGTGAGAATAAACGGTCTTATTTGGGCAAAAAGCAATATCAGTGATGCGCATTACCAATGGAACCGTAATTCCGGTTGGCAACCGAGCTTGCCCACCGGCGATACTTGGGCAAAAGGCAACGACCCCTGCCCTACCGGCTGGCGCTTGCCTACATTGAATGAAATAATAAGTCTGTTTAATACCCCGGTAAGCAACGAATGGACTACCCAAAGCGGCAAAAACGGCCTGCTATTTACCGATAATGACACCGGCAATACGATTTTCTTTCCTGCAGAAGGCGAACTCGAGACAACAGCGGGTATGCTTATAAACGAGGGAGTGGGCGGTTTTTATTGGAGTAGTACGCCGATGGATGATGGTACCGCTTACAGAATGTACTTCGGTCCCACTAATTCATCCTATGGTCTCTGCGATCGCAGATTGGGTTGTTCTATTCGCTGCGTGGCAGAATAAGGCCTCAGGCTCGGCTGAGCATCCCATACCTCATCGAACTTATCCAAGCAGGCTAAGCCTGCATTAGCAAAAAACAAGCCCGCGCAGGGAAAATAAGCCGTCCGACTGCTCGGAATCCATGCTCGGGCAGCACAAGAGCTAAATCCGAGCAATTTACACCTTTTTTTCCAATGTTTGTAACTTTGAAGAACTACATCAAATTTTTTCAAAGAACATTTATCATACACCATATCGTCCTCTTTTCCTCAGGAAAGAAAACACAGTCATAATGGAATCCTTTTTGAGCCTCATTCCATAAGATATTTTATTTGCATTACGATTACGTACATCTGCAAAAGCACCATGGTGAATGCAGTGTTAAAATAAAATGTCAACAATGAATCCAGTACAGCTATTAAACGATAAAACATCCATTGCCCTTAACTCACAAGTGGCGCTGAGATTTGCTTTTCCACTGGATGATCCCCTCTAACCTGTCATGCCATTATCTGATGATTTTTTGCTGATAAAAACATTTTACCTAAAACTATGAAAAAAGAAAAGGGTAAATTTTGAATCTACATCTCAAATTTACCCTTTTAATATCTATTTAATGAATATCCCTACATAGATACCAATAAAATAAATGCCCGCAGTTATTACTGCAGGCATTTAATCAAGGGTGAAAAACGGGGCTCGAACCCGCGACCTTCGGAACCACAATCCGACGCTCTAACCAACTGAGCTATGATCACCATTTATTTGCGTGTGCAAAGGTAATACCTGTTTTTTGTTTCTGCAAGAAAAATATGGAAAAAAGTAAATGGAAAGATAAGTAATTCACAAAAATCTTTATTCTTCGTTCTTCATTCTTCATTAAAGTTTTTACCTTTGCAAATTAATGCATAAATCATTACAACATGAACATATCCTATAACTGGCTGAAACAATATATTAACGTTGATTTGCCGGCAACAGAAATAGCAAAAATCCTCACTTCCATAGGTTTGGAAGTTGGTGCTGTGGAAGAATACCAATCTATAAAGGGAGGCTTGGAAGGTTTGGTCGTAGGCGAAGTGGTGGCTTGCGAACAACATCCGGATGCAGATCGTTTAAGAGTGGCTCAGGTAAATATTGGCAATAAAGACGAATTATTGCAGATTGTTTGCGGCGCGCCCAATTGCCGTGCCGGATTAAAGGTTGTGGTAGCCACTATCGGAACAAAATTATATTCCGGAGAAGAAGCCTTTACGATAAAAAGATCAAAGTTAAGAGGAGTAGAATCCCAGGGAATGCTTTGCGCGGAAGATGAAATAGGGATTGGCGACAGCCACGCCGGTATTATCGAGTTACCCCTCGACACGCCCGTAGGCATGCAGGTAAAAGATTTCTACAACGTAAGCAACGATACCGTTATAGAAGTAGATATTACGCCCAATCGTATTGATGCCGCTTCGCATTTTGGCGTAGCACGAGATTTGGCTGCTTATTTCTCGCAACGCGATAAAAATATAAAACTTCAAAGACCCTCGGTTGATTCTTTCAGGGTTGATAACCATAATTTCCCGGTACAGGTAACTGTTGAAAATACCGAATCAAGCCCACGTTATTCAGGTGTTACTATTGCAGATGTAAAAGTAAAAGAATCGCCCATGTGGTTGCAAAACTACTTGAAGGCGATAGGATTACGCCCTATTAATAATGTGGTTGATATTACCAATTATGTTTTGCATTCGTTGGGACAGCCTCTTCATGCGTTCGATCTCGATACCATTCCCGGTCATCATGTTGTTGTGAAAAACCTGCCGGAAAATACTTCTTTTGTGACCCTTGATAACCTTGAGCGTAAATTGCATCCCGAAGATTTAATGATTTGCAGTCCCGAAGGAGGTATGTGTATTGGTGGTGTTTTTGGCGGATTGAACTCCGGAGTTACCGAAGCTACCCGCAATATTTTCTTGGAAAGCGCTTATTTTAATCCCGTGAGCATTCGTAAAACAGCCCGTCGTCATGGGTTGAATACCGATGCTTCTTTCCGTTACGAACGTGGCTGCGATCCGAATAATACCGTGTATATTTTGAAATACACTGCTATGCTGATTAAAGAAATAGCCGGCGGTACCATTTCGAGCGAGATAATTGATATTTATCCTAACCCGATACAACCAAAACAAGTAAACATTACTTATAAGAAAATAAATTCTCTGATCGGTAAAGAAATTTCTGTTGCCGAAATAAAATCTATTTTGACCGCGTTGGAAATACAGATCATTTCCGAAGATAACGAAGGTCTTCTGTTGTCTATTCCGACCTACCGTGTGGATGTAGAGAAAGACGTAGATGTGATTGAAGATCTGCTGCGTATTTATGGTTATAACAATGTGTTGCCCGGAGAAGAAATGAGATCGTCATTGTCTTATTCCGCTAAGCCCGATAGTCATAAATTACAGCAAATTATAGCGGATCAGTTGACAGCATCCGGATTCAGCGAAATGATGAATAATTCGTTAACGAAATATTCTTATTATGAGAATTTGACAATATTTTCGATAAAAAATGCGGTAAAGATAATGAATCCGTTGAGCGCCGATTTAAGCGTAATGCGTCAAACGCTTTTATTTGGAGGTCTAGAAAGTATTGCCCATAATGCCAACCGTAAAAATGCAGACTTGAAATTTTATGAAATAGGTACCTGCAATTATTTTTACCCCGAAAAACGGACAGATGAGAATCCGTTGGCGGCATATGTTGAAGAATTGCATTTGGGACTATGGATTACAGGTAACAAAACTGCACAATCATGGGTGCGAAAAGAAGAGAAAACAACCATATACGAGTTAAAAGCCTATGTAGAAAATATATTGGTTCGTTTAGGGTTTAATCTTCGTCAATTGGTATTGGGTGATTATTCCGACGATTTATTGAGCGAAGGTTTAACTATTTATACCAAATCGGGTAAATTGTTGGTTACTTTAGGAACTGTATCCGGAAAACAACTGAAAGCGTTTGACATAGAAAATGACGTTTTTTACGCGGACTTTGGTTGGGATAATATATTGAAAGAAATAAGAAGACATAAGGTTACTTATACTGAGATTCCGAAATATCCGGAAGTGAAACGAGATTTGTCTTTATTGATAGATCAATCCGTTCAATTTGCCCAAATCGAAAAAATAGCCTACGAAACAGAAAATAAACTATTAAAAGAAGTAAATCTGTTTGATGTGTATCAAGGTAAAAATCTGGAAGAAGGCAAAAAATCATATGCTGTGAACTTTGTTTTGCAAGATGAAACTAAAACGTTGACAGATAATCAGATAGATACCATTATGGCGAAAATGATGAAGAATCTGGGAGATAAGCTGGACGCAAAAATTAGATAATACATCTTGTTTTTATTACAAAGTCACTAAGAAATGGGAAAATTTTTCTGTATTCTTAGTGACTTTTTTATTTTAAATAGTGAACTCGGAAACTGTAATAACTTAGAAGTTTCCACGAACTAATTGATAATTAAATATTTGCGTTTAAATTTAATTAATTAACATTAATTAACATGCGTATTGCCATACCCTCCTTTTTTCGTTATACTTTTGCATTCCGTTTAGAATAAATAGAAAAGATATAATGGAAAAAATGAAACTCGACATTATAAATACCGCAACCACCTTATTTAAGAAGTATGGCTTGCGTAGTATTTCTATTGACGACGTATGTAAGGAGTTGCGCATTTCTAAAAAAACATTTTACAATTATTTTAAACAAAAGGAAGAGCTAATAGAAGAAGTGTTGCAAAATATCCATGAGCAATCGAAAAAGACAACCAAATTGCCCTGGGTTTACGATGAAGGTAAAAATATTATTGACATTGTAATGGACTCCGAAAAAGATATGATGAGTTCTTCCGAAAAAGGAAAAAAACATTTTATCATGCTTTATGACCTGGAAAAATATTATCCGAATGTGTTTAAAAAACATATGGATATTATGAGTGATAATAACCAGGAAGTAATGAAGAATTTTATTAAACAAGGTCTTCTTGAAAAGCTGTTTCGCGAAGATCTGAATATTGATTTAATGTCTAAGTACATTACAGCACAGTTTCAAACTATGAGAGGCCTTATCAAGAACCAGAAGAAAAGTGATCTTCATGAATTGTTTTGTTTTTTCAGGGATATTACCATACGGATATTGGTCAATGAAAAAGGAATGCAATATTATGTGGAAAAATACCAGATCTCTCCTAAGGTACGAAAACGCAAAAGTAATGGTAATCTTTCGGTATAGAAAAATATCGGTTCATCGGTGAAAATGACTTGTTCGTCGATTTCTTACTTTAAGATTATAAGTTTTAATATAGTTTTACAGCGATTTTTTAAAATATTTATTCAATTCATTCGTCTATATAAGAAAATAAGAAACAAACAGAATATTATGAACTTAAGAAGGATTTTAATTTTAGGGTGTTTTGCGGCGGCATTAACAACCCTTTCTGCTCAGGAAAAACAGCAGGAACAACTTTCATTGTCTTTGGAACAAGCGAAAGAATACGCAATTTCTTTCAATAGAAATTTAAAAATGTCTGATTTAAGTGTACAAAAAGCATACAAAGCCAAATGGCAATCTATTGCCTCCATGTTGCCACATGCCAATGCTACTTTAAACTATAATAATTATTTGGGATATGAGATGGATTTTAGTGGTATGGTAATACCTATGAATCCATCAGGAGATCTTACTATTCAGGCAACGATAGCCATTACCGGAATGCAGGTTGTTGGTGTGCAAATGAGTAAAATGGCGATTGAAATGTCCGAGACAAACAAAAACCTGACCGAATTGGATGTCAAAGGCAATGTAGTAACCGGATATTTATCTGTATTGATCGCAGAAGAATCAAAACGCCTGTTGCAAGATACACGCAATAATGTTCAGAAACTATTCGAAACTACTTCCAATCTTTATAAAGTAGGAATGTTGGAGCAAACAGATGTAGACCAATTGGATGTACAGTTGGGGACATTGGATAATAACATTCGGTCTGTAGAACGCAATATAGAATTGGCATACAACGCATTAAGATTAATTTTGGGTTCGGATAGCGCCCAAATAGTATTGACCGAAACGTTGGATAATCTTATTGCCCGCGATAATGCTTATCAAATTTTGGCAACTCCTTTCGATTTGAAAAGCAATTATAATGTTCAGTTATTAAACCAAAACATAGAATTATCGAAAAAACAATTAAACCTTAAAAAATGGGAATATGGACCTACCTTAAGTGCTTTTTATCAATACTATGGTAGAACAACATTTGGAGAATCCGAAGGATTAAGCATGACTCCTCCACATGCTATTGGAGCTTCGTTAAACATTCCGATATTTTCCAGTGGCGAACGTTTGTCAAAAGTACAACAAGCCAAGTTTGATGTAAAAACCGCGCAAGTAACCAAAGATGAAGCGGTAGAAGGTTTGCTGGTTCAGGAAAAACAATTACGCTTTAATCTTAAATCGGCTTTGGAAACATATGAAGTGCAAAAAAAGAACGTAGATGTTTATGAGCGCATCTTTAAAAACATGTCGCAAAAATATGAATTGGGTGTTGCTTCAAGTACAGATTTGACAACAGTAAGCAATAACCTCATTTCTGCTCAAAGTTCATATATCAGCTCGTTAATGGATTTATTGACAGCACAGGTAAATCTTCAAAAATTGCTGAATAATTTATAATCAAGAAATTACGAAAATAAAACAAATAAACAAAAATATCATGAAGAAGTTAGGTCAAATTTTAGGTCTTTTATTAGCCGCGTCACTTGTACTTTCTGCTTGTTCGGGTGAAACCTCAACAAAGAAAAAGAAGCAGGAAGAAGTAAGGCAAAATACGGTAAAAGTAATGACGTTGGAGAAAACAACCATCGCCCGCAATTTACAATATTCTACCGTGTTGCAAGCATATGAAAAAGTTTCAATTGCTCCGACTATTCCGGGACGTATTGAAAAAATAATGGTAGAAGTAGGCACTAAAGTGTCGCAAGGCGAATTGCTTGTGAAAATGGATCCGACCAGTTATAATCAGGCTAAAGTTGCTTTTGATAACTTAGCTGTAGATTTTGGACGTATTGCCAAACTGAACGAATCGGACAATATTTCAAAGCAAACCTATGACCAGATGAAAGCGCAGTATGACGCTCAAAAAACAAGCTTGAACAACTTGGAAGCCAACACATTTCTTCGTGCTCCATTTTCGGGTGTGATTGAAGCTAAGAATTACGAAAACGGCGAACTTTATAGCGGAATGCCTATTCTTTCTTTGGTGCAAATGAGTAATCTGAAAGCATTTGTTAATATTCCCGAATCTTATTATCCGTTGGTGAAAAAAGGAATGCCAGTAGTTATTACATCAAATATTTATCCGAATGATACATTCAAAGGAGAGATAGAAATTGTGTATCCTACTATTGATGCTACAGCGCATACTTTCCAGGTTCAGGTAAAAATACCTAACGGCAAAGAAACGCTCCGTCCGGGAATGTATGTAAATGCTGCTATCAGCATGGGCGAAGAAAAAGCAATGATTGCACCTTATCAAGCTGTATTGAAATTACAAGGATCGAATGAGCGTTATGTGTTCTTGAATGACAATGGAGTTGCCAAGAGAGTTTCTGTCACATTGGGACAACGTTTTGACGATCAAATAGAGCTTATTTCCGATGAGATAAAAGAGGGAGACCAGTTGATTATATTGGGTCAGGCTCGTTTGGTTAATGGAGTAAAGGTTGAAGTAACAAAATAGAAAAGTAAACGAGTTGACGAGTAAACCAGTAACAAGAAAGTCGGGTTATATTTACTCGTTAATTTAAAAAATACTTTATTGATAATTTAAAATAATTAATAATCAATTTGTTAGCTTGATTCTCGTTTACTCGTCAACTTGTTAACTGTTTACTAAAATAAAAATTATGAGTATATATAAAAGCGCCATAAACAAGCCCGTTACGACAATGTTGATCTTTGTTGCCGTAATTATTCTCGGGCTTTTCTCGTTACAGAGGTTGCCTATCGACCAATATCCGGAGATAGAACCTCCTTACATTACCGTTCTGACAGTATATGCGGGCTCCAATGGTTCCGAGATAGAAACAAACATAACCCGTATATTGGAAAATACACTCAACTCGGTAGAAGGGTTGAAAGAGATTACATCCGTATCTCAAGATAACATGTCTCTTGTGATGCTTGAGTTTAATTGGGGTTATAAACTCGATGAAGCCGTGAATGACATTCGTTCTTCCATTGATATGGTCATGAGTTCGTTGCCGGATGATGCCGAACGTCCTTTGATTTTCAAGTTCAATACCAGCATGATGCCTATCATGATGTATGCCATTACTGCCGACGAAAGTTATCCGGGTCTGGATAAAATATTGGAAGATAATGTAACCAACGTATTGAACCGTGTGGACGGAATTGGTAACTTGTCTATATCGGGTGCTCCTAAACGGTATATTTATGTCGACCTGGACCCTCTTAAACTGGATGCTTATCACTTAAGCCTTGAGCAAGTGGGACAAGCTGTTGCCGCTAATAACCTGAACCTTGCTTCCGGGTCTGTGAAAATGGGTAAGGAACAGTATCAGATGCGTGTAGAAAGCGAATACATCGAAAGTAGCGAAATAAATGATATCGTAGTTGCAACCTTGCCTGTAGGTCCTGTTTTCTTACGCGATTTGGCTACCGTAAGAGATACTATAAAAGACGTAACCCTCGAAGAAAAAATTATGGGACAAGACGGAGCCCGTCTTATTATCATGAAACAATCGGGAGCTAATACGGTACAAGTAGCTAGAGATGTTAAAAAAGAATTGGAGGTAATCAAAAAAAATCTTCCTCCGGATATTAAGATAGAAGAAATTTATGACTCGTCCAGTAATATCTTGAATGCTATTTCCGGGCTATCTGAAACCATCATGTATGCTTTAATATTTGTGGTATTGGTGGTGTTATTCTTCCTTGGAAAATGGCGAGCGACGCTTATTGTAGGATTAACCATTCCTATTTCGTTGATTGTGGCCTTTATTTATTTGTTCGTATCGGGCAGTTCCCTTAATATCATATCATTATCATCACTTACGGTGGCTATTGGTATGGTGGTGGACGATGCCATTGTGGTACTTGAAAATATCAATAAGCATATAGAAAGAGGTTCCAGTCCACGCGAAGCCGCTATTTATGGTACCAACGAAGTTTGGGTGTCCGTAATTGCCACTACATTGGTTATTGTTGCCGTGTTTTTGCCACTTACCATGTTGGGCGGAGTTGCCGGTATCATGTTTAAAGAATTAGGATGGATTGTTACCATTACGATTGTAACATCAACATTTGTGGCTATTACACTTACCCCAATGCTTTCGTCCAAACTGCTGAAAGTCAGAAATGCTATTGCCGGAACTGTAAATACGAAAAAAAAGCGTTTTACTTATGATAGTACTGTAATAGTTTGGCTGGACAAAGTAGATGCTACATATGCTAAATTATTGCGTTGGTGTTTGAGTCATAAGGCGGTTACCTTAGGAGGTATCGCAGCTTTCTTTGTCCTGTCGTTGCTACCTGCTGTTTTCGGATATATTGGAACAGACTTTATGCCTGAAAATGACGAAGGGCGTATGACCATCACCATAGAACTTCAACAAGGGACAAGGGTGGAAGAGTCTTCTAAAACCGCTCGTTACATAGAAAGCAGAATGGCGGCACTGGTTCCCGAAATGTTGGTTTACACGGCTTCTACCGGTTCTGACGATGAAGGTGGATTTTCAGCGTTGTTCAGTTCACAATCCAATAATATTATTACGATGAACGTACGTACGACAAAGAAATACGAACGTAAACGCTCTATTTTCGAAATTGCCGAAGTCATTCGTCAAGAATTGGATAAAATACCGGAAGTAGTTGACTATACCGTATCAACATCGTCAGGCATGGGAAGCATGGGAGGCAATACCGTTAATATAGAAATATTCGGATACGATTTCGACAAAACCAATGCATTGGCTGCCGAGATGAAAGAACGTATTAAAAATGTAAAAGGTGCCCGCGATATCAATATCAGTCGTAAAGACGACCGCGCGGAATTACAGATTGTTTTCGATAAAGAAAAACTGGCGCGTCACGGACTTAGTTCTTCTGTTGTTTCCGCTTATGTACGTAACCGCGTAAATGGTATGGATGCCGGATACTTGAAAGAAGACGGTAAGGAATACGATATTGTGGTTCGTTTGCAGGAGGAATATAGAAATACATTGACCAATATAGAAGAATTAACGATGATGACGCCTTACGGACAACAAATCAAGTTGAAAGAATTGGCGGAAATCAAGGAATACTGGTCACCACCTAATATCGAACGTAAACGCCGTGAACGTGTTGTAACCGTATCGGTAACACCCGTAAAAGTATCGTTGGGAGAAATGGCCACCGCTATTCAGGCCGAAATAAATAACATGGATATTCCACAAGGCATCATGGTAAATGTGGGTGGTTCTTACGAAGACCAACAAGAATCTTTTGCCGATATGGGAACTTTATTCCTGTTGATTCTGATGCTGGTATACATTGTGATGGCTTCCCAGTTCGAATCGTTTGCCAAGCCGTTTATCCTTATGATGTCCGTACCGTTTGCAATATCCGGGGCCATACTCGCACTCTGGATCACGGGTACATCGTTGAACATGATCGGAGCATTGGGTATTATCTTGCTGATCGGTATCGTAGTGAAGAACGGTATCGTGTTGGTAGACTACACCAACCTGATGCGCGACCGTGGTCATGAACTGAATGAAGCCATTGCCCTGTCTGGCCAGTCACGTCTTCGTCCCGTATTAATGACAGCTTTGACAACTATCTTAGGTATGATACCGATGGCCTTAAGTACTGCTGAAGGTTCCGAAACCTGGGTGCCGATGGGTATTGTGGTAATCGGTGGAGCTACTGTATCAACTTTTATTACCTTGTTGGTAGTACCGGTATTCTATGCCGTAATGTCACGCCATGGTGAAAGAGATAAAGAAGCTGCCGTTCGAAAAACGTTTGTGTTCTTTGATAAACCGCTTCCCGAATCGGACAGTGAGGAGATAGAAAAACAATTTTAGCCCTCTAAATCCCCTCAGGGGGGACTTATAAAGTTGACAATATTTTTAACAAGTAATAAAACCGCACCCTTCCGGTTCTCCCAAATACTTTTACCTTTTTCTTCCCCCTTGTGGGGGAAGTCCCGAAGGGAAAGGGGGCGGGAGTTAGAGGGGGCTTTAGAATATGAAAGCAGTAATGATTGTATTTAACCAAGCGCATACCGAACGTGTGGAATATATGTTCGACCGCATGGAGATAAAAGGTTATACTTTTTTTGAGAATGTACAGGGAAGAGGGTCTGTTGATGGTGAACCTCGCCGGGGAACTCACACCTGGCCTGAAATGAATTCAAGCGTTATTACAGTAGTAGAAGACGAAAAGGTACACGATCTGTTGATTGCGATACGTAAGTTGGATAACCGTAATAAAGAGGTAGGTATACGCGCTTTTGTGTGGAATATTGAACAGGCAGTATAATATAGATGTTCAGATATTCAGAGAATCAGATTGACAGAAATATTCAATATCTGTTTATCAGAAAATCTGTTCATTTGATTATCTTATTTTCATTTTCTTTATAGATTTTTGAGTGGTTAAGAATTTAGAATTAAGAATTAGGGAATAAAATCCTGAAAATTCTTAATTCTTCATTCTTAATTTTATAAAAATCCTTGCTCTTTGATAGCTTTTAAAAACGATTCGGAAAAAGCCTCATTATTTTTTCTGTTATAACGAATATCGGTAAAAATTTGAGCCAATGTTTCCTTATTATTTTCTTTGATGAAATTTAGATTTTCCGGCAATGCTTCTTTAGCTGCATATAGATTATCTATCATTTTTTCGGAATAATCATGGTAAACATTTTCATGAATAACGGCTTCTAATGGCAACCGGTCTGCTTGATGCGTTTCCATAGCTGGATAGCCTATAGTAACAGTTGTAATAGGAACGACCTTTTCCGGTAAATGCAATACTTCAATAATTTGTTTGGTTAGGTAAGTGGTGGTGCCAAAATAGCAAATACCTAAACCTTTGCTTTCTGCGGCGACGCAAAAATTCTGGGCAACCAGCAGAGCATCAATAGCTGCGGTAAAAAAAGATTGAAAGTTATCATAACCCGGTTCGGCGTTACGTTGTTTGCACCATTTTTCGAAACGATTAAAGTCAGCGCAAAAAGTCAGTACAACAGGTGCCTGCATAATCGAAGGCTGATTGAAATGACAGGGAGAAAGTTGTTTTTTTACTTCATCATCGGCGGTGACAACAATGCTATATAATTGCATGTTTCCGGTGGTTGATGCACGGCAGGCCGCTTCCAGTAATTCGTTTAACAATGATGGATCGATTTTCTGATCTGAGTATTTTCGAATACTACGGTGATTCTTTAAAAGATTAAGCATAATAAAATATGTTTATAATTTAGATACAAAGATATAAGTACGTGACAAATCTAAAGGCACTGCACTGCGTTTGTACGGGGTTATTTATATTTAGCCCCTTTTGGGCAACTATTTGTAATAACTAAGATGCAAAGATATAAAAATGCAGTTTTATTAAACTTCATTTCAAAGACTAAATTATTTCTTTGTGCTTTCCTGTCTTTGTGTTGAAAAATAAAAAACTAACTTTGTAGCTTTTACAAAATTATTGATTATGGATTTATCATTACTTACCGCTATTTCTCCAATTGACGGTCGTTACCGTAATAAAACAGAAAAACTGGGTGATTATTTCTCAGAGTACGCTTTGATTCGCTATCGCGTATTGGTAGAAATTGAGTATTTTATTGCGTTGTGCGAATTGCCTTTACCACAACTCAAAGACATTGATGCCAATGTGTTTGAAAAATTACGTTCTGTTTATACGAACTTTTCGGAAGCAGATGCGCAAGCGATCAAAGACATCGAAAAAACAACCAACCATGATGTGAAAGCTGTTGAGTATTTCATTAAAGAAAAATTCGACGCGCTTCAACTTCAACAATACAAAGAATTTATCCATTTCGGATTAACCTCCCAGGATATTAATAATACCGCCATTCCATTATCCATCAAAGAAGCATTGGTTGATGTCATGTTCCCGGAAACGGAAACATTGATTAATGAGCTAATGAGGTTAGCCGAAGAGTGGAAAAATATATCCATGCTTGCCAAAACTCACGGACAACCGGCTTCGCCAACCCGCTTGGGTAAAGAAGTTATGGTGTTTGCCAGCCGCATGCAGAAACAATTTGAAGTGATGCAAAGCATTCCTCATTCCGCTAAATTTGGCGGCGCTACCGGTAATTTCAACGCGCATACCGTAGCTTATCCTGAAGTTGACTGGCGCGAATTCGGAAACCGTTTCGTTCATGAAAAATTAGGATTGGTTCGAGAGCAATATACCACCCAAATCTCAAACTATGATACCTTAGCCGCTTTGTTTGATGCCGCTAAACGTGTCAATACCATTATGATCGACTTTAACCGGGATATTTGGACATACATATCCATGGAATATTTCAAACAAAAAATCAAAGCCGGAGAAGTGGGTTCATCGGCTATGCCGCATAAGGTTAACCCGATTGATTTTGAGAATGCAGAAGGAAACTTAGGCATTGCCAATGCTTTGTTTGAACATTTGGCGGCTAAACTTCCTGTTTCCCGTTTGCAAAGAGATTTAACGGATTCTACCGTGTTACGTAATGTAGGCGTGCCATTTGCGCATACGCTTATTGCCTTGCAAAGCACTATGAAAGGTTTAGGTAAATTGTTGCTGAACGAAGCAGCCATTAAAGCCGATTTGGATAATTGTTGGGCTGTAGTGGCCGAAGGAATTCAAACCATTTTGCGCCGCGAAAACTATCCGTCGCCTTATGAAGCATTAAAAGCGCTAACCCGCACCAACGAGGCTATTACGGAAAAATCCATCAAAGAATTTATCGAAACCCTTGATGTAAGTGAAAGCGTAAAAAAAGAATTGCGGAATATCACGCCGCATAATTATACAGGGGTGTGATTTAGTCCTGTAGAGACTAAAGTTAAGTAGAAGAGAGTTTATGTTTTTTACGCCACGAAGTGGCAACTTAATTCAGCCCAATGGCAACGCCTTGGGTTATAAATAAAAAACCATGAAGCGGGCTGAAAGCCCAACTTAATATTATGTCTCAATCATTATCAAAATTATATGTACATGCTGTTTTTCATGTGAAAAATGAATCGATAGCAATACATAAAGAAGATAGAGATATTTTATATGCTTACATAGGTACTGTTTTAAAATATTTACAATCAGTTCCAATAATGATTGGTGGAACTGGCAATCATGTTCATGTGCTGTGTGTCATGTCGAAAAATATTGCATTGGCAAAACTAATGGAAGACATAAAAAGGCATAGTAGCAGGTTGGTAAAAAATATAGGAGAACATTATAGAAGCTTTTCATGGCAAGGTGGATATGCTACTTTTTCTGTGAGCCAATCGTTGGTCGAAAGAACAAAAAAGTATATTGAAAATCAGGAAGAGCATCATAAAAGAATCAATTTTCAAGAAGAACTTATTTTATTCTTAAAGGAATATAATATTGATTATAACGAAAACTATTTGTGGACAAATTGATATTCTGAACTTTAAGTTGCACTTACAGTGCGCTTCAATGTGTTTTCTGTTTTTTACCCAAGGCGTTGCCATTGGGCTGAGTTAAATTGGGCTTTCAGCCCGCTTAATAGAACATTTATAATTTTAATAAAAATCTCCTGATAAAAGACTATCCAACGGGAGATGATTAGAGGGCTAAACTATGCGCAACTTCTTATACCTATTAAAAAGATTTGTTTTTCCATACAAGAAATTTGTAGGGCTTAATATCTTTTTTCATTTAATTTCAACACTTTTCAGCCTGTTTTCTTTTGCAACATTAATTCCGATTTTGCAGATTCTTTTCGGGTTGCAAATTTCTCATACAGAGTATGTGGATTTCTCATGGGGAGATAAATTATCGGTAATCGGAAGCGCCCTGAAAAATAATTTGTATTATTTTCTGGAACAAACCCTTACAGAAGTGGGTCCCGGAACAGCTTTGATGTATCTTGGTGTCTTTTTGATTATCACAGCCTTATTGAAAACAGCAACCTCTTATATGGGATCTTATTTTATGATTCCTATCAGAACAGGAGTATTACGCGATTTACGTGATAAATTGTATAGAAAAATAATAAGTCTGCCCATCGGGTTTTATTCCGAAGAACGAAAAGGAGATATCATGTCGCGTATGACCGGCGATGTAGGCGAAGTAAGTGCTTCTATCATGAGTTCGCTTGACATGGTATTCAAGAATCCGATTATGATCATCATTTACCTCACTACCATGTTTATGATGAGCGTGAACTTAACGGTGTTTGTGCTCGTATTGCTTCCTGTAAGCGGTTTTCTGATCGGAAGGGTGGGGCGTAAACTCAAACATTCTGCCAAAAAAGGACAAGAGCAAACGGGGGAAATTCTTTCGCAGATAGAAGAAACCATAGGAGGCTTGCGTGTGATTAAAGCGTTTAATGCCGAAAATAAATTGAGCCAGAGGTTTCATGATTTGAACGAAAGAACACGCCGTACCTTTAATAGTATCAGTCGCCGTTACGAGTTGGCGCATCCCATGAGCGAATTTTTAGGGACCATTATTATCGCCATTGTTTTGTGGTATGGCGGAATTCTTATTTTAAATGAAAAAAGTTCTATTGATGCCGCCTCATTTATTTATTACATGGTTATTTTTTATAGTATTATTAATCCTGTAAAAGATTTATCCAAAGCTACCTATACTATCCAAAAAGGAATGGCTTCCTTGGAACGTGTAGATAAAATTCTGGAAACCGAAAATAATATTAAAGATCCTGAGAATCCAAAACAAATAAACTCATTTACAGATAAAATAGAATACAAAAGCTTATCTTTCCGTTACAAGGAAAAATGGGTACTGGAAGACATTAATTTAACCATAGAAAAAGGCAAGACAATAGCGTTGGTCGGGCAGTCGGGTTCCGGAAAAACGACATTGGCCGATTTGTTGCCCCGTTATTATGACATTGAAAATGGAGCCATATGTATTGATGGTATTAATATAAAAGACCTTCGCGTAAAAGAGCTCCGTTCCTTTATGGGAATTGTAAATCAAGAAGCCATTTTGTTTAATGATACATTCTTCAATAATATCGCATTCGGTGTAGAAAACGCGACCATGGAAGATGTTATTGCCGCCGCTAAAATTGCCAATGCGCACGATTTTATTATCTCATCGCCCGGAGGATATGAAATGAATATCGGTGACCGTGGTTGCCGCTTATCCGGCGGACAACGCCAGCGCATCAGTATTGCTCGTGCCGTGTTGAAAAACCCACCGATATTGATTCTCGACGAAGCCACTTCCGCACTCGATACCGAAAGCGAAAAATTAGTACAAAGCGCTCTGGAAAACCTGATGAAAAACCGTACTACCATTGTTATTGCACACCGTTTGTCTACCATTAAGAATGCAGATGAAATTTGTGTGATGCACGAAGGCCGGATCGTAGAACGTGGTAAACACGATGAATTGATAGCCTTGAATGGTTATTATAAAAAATTGAATGAGATGCAGGCACTGTAGGATAAGAATATTTTATTTTGGAGTTAAAATGAAAAAAGTTGGATTATATCCAACTTTTTTGATATATACCTTAAAAAGAATATTCGAAAATACGATGTAAAAATAAGTAATTACTTTACTGTTATCATGGTAGCGCCAAATCCATATTCCTTAAAAGAAGCATCCTGTAAAGTATAACTTGGGTATTTCTTTTTGATTTCTTTGATAATTTCATTGCGGAGCACGCCATTTCCCTTACCATGTATAAAAACAATCTTTTGCCCTTTTTTGCCTTTATACTCGGATAATGTTTCGTTTACCTTTTTTATTTGGTAGTCGAGCATATCTCCCGCACTTAATCCGGAGGTATTGTCCAATAACTCATGTATATGCAGATCAACTTCTACCACCGGTTTATTTTCCTTTTGCGGTTGTTTAGTCGTATGTTGATTGTCTGCAACGGAGTTATTTTTTGTGTTAAAATCTTCAGCATTAATTTGAACTGGAAGTTCTAACCTGTCTTGTATTACCACGGGAATAACCATGGCCGGTTCTTCAAAATAATCACTTTCAGTAAAACTGTGCAGCTTATAAAAGTTGACTAATTTAATTTTTACAGTTAAGCTGATTGAAGGCTTAATGCTATAAGTCTTGTCTGTTTTAAAAGCGACAAATTGTATATTGATTTTATCAAAATCGTTGAGTTGTTCTTTGGTTATTTCTTTTAGAAAGAATGTTGTATTTAAATGTACAATACCGCTTTCCAATACTTTTGCCAGATTGTTTTGTACTGTTGAAACAGTATAATATAAGCTATAATTGCTGTCATTTATCAAATACCAGTCGAAATCTGTTGTTTGTATTTTCTTGATATCCTGTGGTACAAAGGCCATAGCTACCGTCAATTTTTCGCCTTCGGGAGTTTCTTCGAAAAGCGTTACAGGTTCTTCTTTTTCCGGCAGAACTTGTTGTGATATAGATTGGGATTGTGGTTTGGGAAATAATTCTTTCTTGGGTAAGTTATTTTGTTCATTTATATTTTCAATTACCACGCACTCGCGTATCAATACCGGTATTTCAAAACCATCATCTTCTAATACGCTTACTGTATCTTTATTAATAAAACGGCTCACAACACCGCCTCCTGTAGTATTTAAAAAACGAACTCTGTCTCCTATTTTCATATGTTTTTAAATTTTTCTTAAGATATTTGTTATGCTTATCCGCAATAATACCCATAAATAATTTCTAGCTTTTCAAGATAGATTTTCATAACCGCAGGTAAGCGTAGCGCAACCTGTGGATACAAAACAAATGTGATTTCCGCCTGAAAGTCAGAACTTTACAGCCTTGTTTAGTGCTGCCTTTCAGGCAGAGTACTCTCGTTTTTACACCGTGGGTCGTGCGACCCACGGTTATGAAAATCAAGCCCATTCGGGCTAAATTTGGTATAATTTTACATTGAACTTATTTCATTGGGTATTTTTGCGGATAAGCATTATATTTGTTTATAGATCTTAGTTCCTTACAGTCGCGATAGTGATAGATATTCATTGATATTACTTTGAATTAATACGAACTGACGACAAATCCTAATATCAATCAATATCTACAAGTATCTTACTATCTGCTTATATCTTTAAATAACAATAACAATACTTCTGCACTTTCTTGGATAAAACGGATAAATCGAGCATATCCGATGCCGTGCAAATATCTTTGGTTGTTCCGTCCTTATAAAGTATATTGATATCGGCGTCGTTTATTTTGTAAGTATTAGAACTTACGATATCTACCGAAATAAAATATTGAGCTTCTTCTTTACTAATTTTATATAATTGCATATAATTCTTTAAATCCGCTTCAATTTGATTGATGTCGGCAGGTTCATCAGTCATTTTTATCTTAAATAACTTTCGGTTGGTAAAGTGTTTGCTTAATGTTGACAATACAGTATCATGATGAGATGCCCACACTTTAATGGCTGAGATTAAATCGGAATCATCGAGCAAAGCAAAATATTCCAAAGCGTCCGGATTGTTTTTAAACTCCAGTCTACCTACATTATGATATAAGAAATAACGCAGGGCGGGCGATGCGAATAATTCCGTGCCATTCATGGCCAATTCCCGGGCTCTCAATAAAATATTATTCAACATTTTTTCGGCAGCTACAGCCGTTTTGTGCAAATATACCTGCCAGTACATTAACCGGCGTGCAATCAGGAATTGTTCGATAGAATAAATTCCTTTGGCTTCTACCACCAGTTGATCATCTTTTACATTCAACATTTTAATGATGCGCGCGGAGCCAATATTACCTTCGGTTACACCCGAATAAAAACTATCTCTACGCAGGTAGTCCATCCGGTCCATATCCAGTTGACCGGATAACAGTTGATGTAAAAACCTTTTCGGATACCGGTCATTGAAAATAGACAGTGCTGTATTTAGTTTACCATTCATTTCCCTGTTGATTTGCTCCATCATTAGGATAGATATTTCTTCATGGGAAATATCTTTGGTAATGGTATCTTCCAGGACATGCGAAAATGGACCATGTCCGATATCATGCAGTAATATGGAAGCTAATACGCCGTTTGCTTCTTCTTCTGTGATTTCATGTCCATGAGAGCGAATTTGTGCAATCGCTTCGTTGGTCAGGTACATGGCACCTAATGAATGTTGAAGTCGTGTATGTTGCGCTCCGGGGTATACTAATGAGGCTAAGCCCAGTTGCTTAATTCTGTTGAGACGCTGAAAATATGGATGTTGTATAATATCATAATGAAAATCGGTAGGGATATTGATAAATCCGAAAACCGGGTCATTAATGATTTTACGTTTATTTTGCATTGCAGTAAAAGGTAATTTTGATACAAAGATACATAAAGTAGAGACGCAATGCATTGTGCCTCTATGAAAAATTTAAATCATTCTTGCACCATTGTGAAACTTTTTTCTTAAAGCTATTGCATAATTCGATTAAAGCTATTACTTTTGCCGCACGAAACGCGAATGGATTGTAAAGTCAATTTTATTTGTTTCGGATTTTATACTCTTCCTTAGCTCAGTTGGTTAGAGCATCTGACTGTTAATCAGAGGGTCCTTGGTTCAAGTCCAAGAGGGAGAGCAAATTTGTACAGGTATATTCTTCCTTAGCTCCGTCGGTTAGAGCATCTGACTGTTAATCAGAGGGTCCTTGGTTCAAGTCCAAGAGGGAGAGCATTTAAGAGTCTAATTTGACAATAAAAAAACCTCGCTAATGTTTTATTAGCGAGGTTTTTTTATTGATATAAAATCAGTAATTATTGCTTTATTACCTTTCGAACAGTGTTGCCCATTTTCAATAAATAGATTCCAGCCTGTAAACCCGATATGTTTATTTGTGTAATACTTCCTGTAGCATCAATCGTTTTAATAAGTACTCCGCTAAGATCAAAAAGTTCAATTACCGGATTCTTTCCTTCCCATTGAGTATTTCCAATTGTTAATTCTCCTCTGGTCGGATTCGGATATACTGTCAATATGGGTTTATTATTTTTGATATCGGAGGTAATAATTTCAGCATCTCCCAATATTTTAATATTATCCAACATGATAAGATACTTGTCTCTTGAATTTTGTACAAACGCGATGTAAACAGTTTGTCCAATATAGCTGTGTAAATCTACGGAGTGATTAGTCCAAGAGATTTCTTCCGGCTTGATAGAGAATAATGTAGTCGTAAAACTTTCAGGATTGTTGTTTGTCGTTGAGATTTTAACCAAATATCCATCACGATGTTTTGGTGTGCTGGCGCTTGCATCCCATTGTAATGATGTATTTGCATACAATTTAATCGCAGGCGTAATCATCCACCTGTCGGCAGGCACCGCGTAATCTGTAAAATAAGAAGCACTAATGGCGCATTTTGTTCCGATTGGCGTTAGTGCACCCTCTATTCCTTCAAAAATAACCCAAGCCTCGTTGTTTTGGAAAAAATGACTTATTTCATCGTCAATAATACCATTATCTAATGTCGCCAACTTAAAATTGTTGGGTATCCCTTGCTCAAAATCCCAAATAATAGAAGCAGAAGAAACACAGGTGGTAGAGGTTTTAAGTGTGTCATTAAGAAGATTTGCATCGCCAGGCATTTGTGTGTATGCTTCAATTTCATAAAAACCGGTAGTAGACAAATCAACCATAAATGTTTTATTGGCACTTGCTAATGGCTCCAGAGTTTCTTGTATAATAGCTGTCAAAATAACTCCATTTACATTACAGGCAACAGGGATATTGCTTATGGGCTGGCCACCGTAATTCCTGATGGAAACTGTAATCTTTTCTATTTCTGTTAAAGGTCCGGCTTTAGGTGCTGTTATTTTTGTAACTTGGGCATCAGCAGATGGTGGCGTAATGCAAGTAATATCGGCATTCCAGCCACTTGCCGTCAATTCAAACCAGTTCCCTCTGTCAAAGTAGAAGGTAAGAGCACCGTCCGTACTTTCGGAAGTAATGCACTCCGGAAGGTTATTTGTATAATCTCCAGCAAAAGCGCCTAGAACATCTTTTTCTGTTGCATCATTGATGTCGGAGAAAGAACCGTTTAATACATATAAAGCATCATAAGATCCAAAATCCTCCATCACAGTAACTAACTCATTAAACGTTACCCGTGCCCTGTTGCCTATATTCGTGGGCATGAAAGTAATAATTTGATTACCTCCGGTAACTTTATAATCTCCATCCTCGCCATCGTCTACGAAAGAAATATTACAAGAAGTAACGGTTGAAGCAAGTCCCATGACAGCAACATTTCCATCATTTTTTACGGATATGGACAATGTGTCATTTGTAGTATCTTCGTCATCAGCTAACGAAGTATATACTTTTATACTGTATGTTTGTATGCTCGAAAGATCTGCTGTAGTGCTGAAAGTATATTTTCTAGTCTCTAAACTCGGAATGGAGGCAGCAACAATTTCTGTGGCCAGCAATGTTCCATTTATTTCTAAACTGATAGGAATATTGCTGACAGTTTGAATGCCTTTATTTTTGATAACAACCTCAATGGTTTCTGTTGCAGTAAGGTTGGAACCTCTTTTTGGTTTTAAAATATCTGTAACAGTAACATCCAGCATAGGCGCATCTTCAATCCGGATATCATCTAATACAATGCCCCGCCCCCAATTGCTGGTTCCTTCAAATGCAATATAATATTCATTTGATGCATCAGGCAACGTAATTATTTCTTCTGTCCATGCCGGAATATTGTAAGTATATTCGGCCAGTAAAACCCATGAGTCTGTTTCTGAAGCCTTGTAATAAATACGTAGTTCATCCTGATCTCCTTCCCAACTTTCTTGTCCATGCCAAAATGTTAAACGGGGATTTGCCAAGCCCGTGATGTTCATTTTTGGAGTGATAAGTTTTGTAATATACGCTACTTCTCCAGTGTTATAAAAACGGGCATTTATTGTTCCCGTATGTGCGGCTGTAATATTCCCTCTGCCATTCGAACCGGTTCCAACAGACCAGTATTTATTCCCGTTAACGAATTCCAGAGAACAGCATTCGGATACAGCCCCACTTTCAAACCCTTCTGTAAATGGAAAAACAATAATGGCATCACATGTACTCTTTGAAACATATTGAGATATGGAAAGTTTGTCTACAGCGTTTGATAGTGTTTTGCTTCGGCCTTGATGAGCGCTAGGGATGTCGAAAAATTGAGAATCCAACTTCAGCTCCTCTTCTCCTTGTTGATTTATGTTTTTTGAGGTAGATTTTATAGTAGTAAATTGCTTTGGATTCTTTAGAACTGGAGTAAAGTATTGTTGTGCATTTGCACATAATACAAAAGATATCAATGAAAATAGAGTAATTTTTTTTTTCATGGATTGTTTATTAAAAAGAGGGGATACCTTAACTCCTACAAATATAATACATTATATTATGAATTTGAGATATCTATCGTCAAAATATCCGTGTTGCTTTATTTACTTTATGTTTTCGGTGTATTTATAGCCTGGCAAACTCTCTCAACAAAACAATGTTTAAAAACATAAAAAATGTGATTTTTTCCTCTTTCAAAAATCCCGCAACAAAAATTAACTAAATAACCCCCTCTCAATTGTGAAAAAGATTAAATAATTAACAATTACTACCTTTAAATATAAGAAAATATCCTTGACACAAATATGTTTTCGAAGAAATAAATAAGCATTTTGATTTAAATTGATGATATTTTATTGACAAATGTTAATTATTTAACAAATAAATGTGTTATTGTGAAATTAGAATCAAACATTTAACAAACTATTATTATTTGTTTTAAGATTTTAAGGAAAAACCGCCATACTTTTGTCATGTAATCATTCAACAAAAAACTCATTCATTAACACAAAAAAATTACCATTATGAAAACAAGATTATTCATCATTGCAGCCCTTTTCTTAGGCACACAAGCTTTCGCACAAAAAGTAACCGTAAAAAACGGTAACGAATTCTCAACCGACCAATTAAGCGCCGGAGTTTTAGTTAACGCACAAGACATTACCCTTAGCGGAACCTGGACTAACGACGATTTGAATACCTTAAAATCAGCCTTAAAATCGGACAATGCTAATCAAGCAC